>JASHVB010000246.1 GCA_030039695.1 Acetobacteraceae bacterium | reverse complement strand
ACGCTTCGGCAATGGACCGCGCTGAGGGACGCCCGTGCAGCCATCGATGCCGGGGCACGGATGCGCGCGACGCCGCGCTGCTGGGCGTGGCGGCTATTGCAGACCCACGTCGAGTACAAGGCAAAGGCGGCGGCGGCGCCATCAGATCTACCCCACATCGGCGTCGGCCGTGGCCTGGACGGTCGCCTTGCCGGTTTCGTGGTCAATGTGCTTCACCCACCCGCCGCATCTCCTTGGCGGAGACGTGGCTGGCGTTGGACTGGAAAACACGCGGCCCGCGCGAAGGCTCGGAGCCTGGGGCGCTCCACATTCTCAGCGAAACACGGCGCGACGCGGGTCTTCAGCTTGCTCGGTCGTCGGCGTGCGCGGCGGCGCCTCCGGTACCGACAGCACGTTGCCCGTTGCCTTGCTCACTTCTGCAGAAACGATGCGATCGCGGCCCGCGCACTTGGCCGCGTACAGTGCTTCATCCGCCTTCGTCAGCGCTACTGACAGAGCAGCCTCCGGCTCGAAAGCACTGAAAACCTGCGCCACACCCCCGCTCACTGTGACCGAATTGCCCGCTCCTCCCGGATGCTGGACGCTGTTACGCACCTGAAGACGCAAACGATCTGCGATAGCGACTGCCGCGTCGAAGGTCGTGTCGTGCAGGAAGACCGCGAATTCCTCACCGCCGATCCTTCCCAGCAGATCACCGGGACGCATTGTGGCCAGCAGCACGGCTGCAAAACTGCGCAGTACCTCGTCGCCGGCCGCGTGCCCATGGGTGTCGTTGATCGTCTTGAAATGGTCGAGGTCCATCATGATGACGGACGGGTCCACCCCAGAACGTCGGCCCTGCGCGATGGAGATCGCGGCGCTTTCCAGAAACCCACGTCTGTTGAGCGCACCCGTCAACTGGTCCGTGACGCTGAGTCGGCGCAGTTCCGTCAGCGCCCGATCGCGTTGCCGCCAGGCAGCGATCACCAGGAATGCCCAGATCGGGACCAACGCATCGAACAGTAGTAGCCACAACCAGGCAGTCGATTGGATCGGCTCCGTAGGCCGCAATACGATGTTGTCGATTGCGTCCCAGGTTGAGAGTGATCCCGCTGCCAGAAGAAGCGCGGCACCGGTGGCCGCAACGTACCATGGTCGCCCAAGATCGTACTGGCCGCGTGCGACGCGCCCACTGGACTGTGCCGCCAGCAGCACCGCAGCACTGATAACCAGCCGTATGGTGAAATAGATCGTGTCACTGATCGGCATGATGTCCACCGCGCACCAGTGGTTGCCGCCACGTCCTTTTCGATCACCCTAACCATTACGATGTACGCCCGCAAGACGACAGCGTTTGTTGACCAGGAGCCCCTGACTCGATGAAGTCCGGGCTGCGATGGAAGCCCAGGCGCCATCGGTACCATCGGAGGACCCGATCCGGGTTGGCTTCCGGCTGTACGAGCATGTCCGACCGGACGTGCCTGCGGGCGCGGAGAGATTGGGCAAAAGGGAATTGCGGATTGAGCGGATCCAGCCGGCGGCCTCGGCTGTCACGCGACGTGAGCCGGGGCGGAAAAAAGAGCGGCAGCAAGCAGCGTGGGACGATCAGGCGATAGCGGCTTGCTGTATTTCTTCGCCCGGAACTCTGTTCCAAGCCCGATGTACTCCGCCGAGCGATATTCAAGCGGTGCGAGGACATGCAGTAGCTCGAACTTCCGCTGTGCGGCTTCGTCGGGAGTGAGCCCGCTGATCTCACCCTCATGGGACATCAGCTCAGCTGGCAGCTTTCTGATCGCGCTCTCCACTATGTCGCATCCATCTTGCATGGACCGACCGAGTTGGCCGTTAGCGCAACTCGTGAACCTCCGACTTGCGGTACTCATGCGTCTCCCCGCATCCGGGGCATGTGGCCTTGAACGGATCGGGCAGCCCGTCGAGCGGCCGAATTGTCCCGACGAGGCCGTGGTTCAACGGGAACCGCTCGGCGCATTCGGGGTTGTGGCACAGCACCGTCTGCACCGGAAATCCAAGGCTCATTGCCTACCACTCCTTTTGCTGTCCAGCGCTATTGCCGCGAGCAGCGGCTCCGAGCGCCCGCACGTCCGCGTCAGGTCCGCAGTCGCTCTTCCGATCTCCAGTCCCGAAATGATTGCTGCCCCAATCGATTAAGATTCCTGGAGGTCCGGGCGGGAATCGAACCCACATTCGCGGATTTGCAGTCCGCTGCATCACCACTCTGCCACCGGACCGGGGAGTGCAATCACGCGGTATATCGGGCGGACGACCCCCTGGGGTCAAGCCCGGCTCAGACGGCGACGTCGTATTCGGCCGAGATATCCTTGCCCGTGTAATCCGGCATCAGCGCCGCTGACACCAAGCTTATCACCGCGCAGGCCAGGATGTAGATCGCAATGGCATATCCGGTGCCATAGGCGGCGAACAACGCTGTCGCGATGATCGGCGCAGGACCGCCGGCGATGATGGAGGCCAGCTGGTAGCCGAGCGAGGCGCCGCTGTAGCGCAACCGCGGGGTGAACGCCTCGGCGATCAGTGCCGCCTGCGGCCCATACATCATGTCGTGCGGGATCAGCGATAGCACGATGGCGAGAAACACCGCTGACGGCAGCGCAGTGTCGAGCATGCCGAAATAGAGGAAGCCGAACAGGCCCGTCGCTGTCGCGCCGATCAGGTACATCTTGCGGCGACCGATGCGGTCTGAGATATGGCCGGAGAGCGGAATAGTGATGAACGAGACGCAGGACGCCACCAGCACCGCCGCTAGCACCAAGTCACGCGACATATGTAGCGTGGTTGTCGCGTAGGCGAACACGAACGCGGTGAAGATGTAGAACGGCGCTTGCTCGGCCATCCGCAGCAGGGCGGATAGGATGATCTCACGCAGTTGTTTGCGGATGACCTCCACGATCGGCGCGCGCTCAGTGCGGCGATCTTCCAGGAGCTGGCGGAATACAGGCGTTTCCAGGATGCCCAACCGGATCCACAGGCCGATGCCGACCAGCACAATGCTCAACACGAACGGGACCCGCCAGCCCCAGGACACGAAATCAGCCCCTGACCACGCGCTGAACGCCAGGATCGCCAGATTCGACAGAAACAAGCCGGATGGCACGCCGAATTGCGGCCAGGAGGCGACCAGGCCGCGGCTATCGTGCGTGCGGGCCCATTCCATGGCGATCAGCACCGATCCGCCCCACTCGCCGCCCACGCCGATGCCTTGGAGCGCGCGCAGGATAGTCAGGATGACGGCGCCCCAGATGCCGATTGACGCGTAGCCGGGGACGAAGGCAACCAGGAAAGTGGCAACACCCATCAGCAGCAGCGTGGAAATCAGCGTCGCCTTGCGGCCGATCCGGTCGCCGTAGTGGCCGAAGATCGCGGCGCCGATCGGGCGTCCGACGAAGCCGATAAAATACGTGGTGAACGACGCCAGGACACCGGTCAACGGGTCCTCATTTGGAAAAAACAATTTGGGAAAGACCAGGCCGGCGGCAGTGCCATAAATGAAGAAGTCGTACCATTCGATCGTCGTGCCCACCGTCGCGGCGATCACCGCTTTGCGCAGTTGTGCACTATGTTCGGCATCGGACAGGCCGCTCTGCGCGGTCGTGCTGGCCATGGTTCCGTTCCTTCCCTCGATTGACGCTCCCGTTGCCGGTTTGATCGCCGCCGCCGTATTACAACTCGGCAATCTGACACACAAGATGAAGCTTTGGCCGCGCTGCGCGGTTTAAGCGGAAATGGCATCCACCCGCGCCCGTGCTACCGTGCCGGCGCAGAGCAGGAGGTGATATCATGTCGTATCCGAACCTGGGCGGCGATCCGGTCGATCTCGACGCTCTCAATGACTATCTGCTCTCGGACCGCTCGCCGCCGGAATGCATGGACGTCTCGCAGCTCGACGGCTTCCTCGCCGGCATTGTCATCGGCCCGGACACGATCGCACCCAACGAGTTCCTGCCGGTGATTTGGGGCGGCGACGAGCCAAGCTTCGCCGATGCGGACGAAGCCAACATGGTGCTGGGAACCATCCTCGGTCGCTACAATGAGATCGTCGATGGCCTCGACGAAACGCCCGCGAGTTATGCACCAGTCTTCTGGCAGGATCGTGCCGGCAACAGCATCTTCGAAGACTGGGCGGTCGGTTTCATGCAGGCCGTCGGGATGCGCCAGGATGTCTGGGAGACGGTGCTAGCCGATGAAGAGTACGCCATGCTGTTGATTCCGATCTGCGTCATCGCTGCGGTGGCGGAACCGGACATCGGAATGGTCGATGTCAATTTTCCCCAGAGCTTCGTCGATGAATTGCTGGAGAAAGCGGACGATCTAGTACCAGCCTGCGTGATTGGCCTGCGCGCATACTGGCGGGAACATGCGACGGGACCGAGCGGCGGCAGCGTTCCGCCGAGCCGGCTGCGGCACTAGTGTCCTGAGCGATAAATAGGTCACATTTCCGCCGAACCTCGGGCAAAGGGCGCGGGAATGGTGAAGACTTGAGCGCTGGCTATCACACTCCATGAGGCAGAGAAGGCGGCGCTGACGACGCTGATCCGTCGGCCTGGAGCGCCGCCTTCGCCGGCTGTGTGGGCGCGCATTGTTCTCGCTGCGGCGAGCGGGCTGACCAACAAGGAAATCGC
>JASHVB010000245.1 GCA_030039695.1 Acetobacteraceae bacterium | reverse complement strand
TAGGTGCCGGAAATGCCGATCGCGCCCGGGTCCTTGCCGCCATGGCCAGGGTCCAGCATGACCAGTGGGGCAAGCTGCTTGCCGCGAGATGGGGCCGGGTGGCGTGGCAGGGCATGCCCGGCGCGCGGTGCCGCGGCGGCCATGGCTTGGTGCAGGCCCGGCGGGAGCAGAAACGTGCCGACGACCCCACTCCCGGAGGCGAGGCGGCCAAGCAGCAGGCGGCGCGTGATCGGGTCGATGGCACGCATGCCAGCTTCTTAACACGTCGGGCTCAAAAGTCCAGCTTACTTATTGATTGAAACCAGTTCAGGGTGGCGCTGGCCTTACCCGCGGTGGGATGCCCGCCGCTCGACCAGCGACCCGAGCCGCCGCAGCAGCTCGTCTAGCTTGAACGGCTTGGCGCAGACCGGCCAATCGGGCCGGTCGTCCGGTACTGCCGTGTCGCCGTAGCCAGACAGCAGCATGAACGGCACCCCCCGGGCGTCCAGTGCCTCGGCCACCGGAAACACCATCTCGCCAGCAAGGTTGATGTCGAGCACCGCCACGTCGAATGCTTCATTTTCTGCTGCAACCAGCGCGCTTGCGACGTTGCGGCAGGGGCCGACAACCGTGCAGAGCGCTTCCTCGAGGGTCGTCTCCATCAACGCGGAGATCGTCTCGTCGTCCTCGACAACCAGCACGCGGCGTCCGGTGAGTGTCGGCTCAGTCATCTTTGCGCCTCCAAGGCTCGGCGTAACATACCGGAATGCGGGTACCAGCGTAATCATCTATGACGGTTCGGGGGAGAATGCTCACTTTCGAGAGAACGCGGCGCGCACGGCCGATTGCGCGACCCTGCTCGCGGCGCGAAAAGTCCGCCAGCCAATAAGCCCAGCAGGAGCCATGCGGATGAGCGAAGCTGTTCTGCGCAATGCCCATATCGACGCGGTTCTGGCCGAAGCCAAAGAGACCTACGTGGCACGCAATCCAAGAAGCCTTGCGCGCCATGTCCACGCCGCCGCGGTGATGCCGGGTGGCAACACGCGCACGGTGTTGTTCTACCCGCCATTCCCGCTGGCCATGGCGCGCGCCGAAGGCTGCCGGCTGTGGGATGCCGACGGCGCGGAATATGTCGATTTTCTCGGCGAATACACCGCTGGGTTGTATGGACATTCGCACCCAGTGCTTCGCGCCGCGATCGACCGTGCGCTGGACGGCGGCATCAGCCTGGGCGCACACAACATGTTTGAGGCGAAATTCGCCCGCGCGGTGTGCGACCGGTTCGGATTGGAGCGGGTGCGTTTCACCAACTCCGGCACCGAGGCAAATCTGCTGGCGATCACGCTTGCCCGTGTGTTCACCAAGCGGCCGAAGATTTTGGCGTTCGAGGGCGCCTATCACGGCGCGGTGTTCACCTTCGCGGGCGGCGGGTCGCCGGTCAACGCGCCGTTCCCGTTTGTGCTGGCGCCATACAACGACACGGAACGCACGCTGGCGCTGATCGAGCAAAACCACGCCTCGTTAGCGGCGGTGATCCTGGAGCCGATGGTCGGCAGCGGCGGCTGCATCCCAGCTGATCCTGCGTTCCTGCAGGCATTGCGTGACGCCTGCACGCGGGTCGGCGCTCTGCTCGTCTTGGACGAGGTCATGACGTCGCGGCTGTCGCCTGGCGGGCTGCAGGCGATCCACGGTGTGCAGCCCGACCTGACGACATTCGGCAAATATCTCGGTGGCGGCATGTCGTTTGGCGCTTTCGGCGGTCGTGCCGACGTCTTGGAGTTGTTCGATCCGCGCCGGACGGACGCGCTGCCGCATGCGGGAACGTTCAACAACAACGTGCTGACGATGTCGGCCGGACTGACCGGCCTGACCGAAGTCTACACTCCCGCCGCTGCGGTGGCGTTGAACGCCCGCGGCGACGCCCTGCGGGAGCGGTTGAACGCGCTGTGCCGGGCGGCCGACGCGCCGCTGCAGTTCACCGGTATCGGCTCGATGATCGCGGTGCACGCGATGCGCGGCCCGGTGCGCTCTCCCACCGATGCTGCGAAGGGCGACGCGAAGCTGAAGGAGTTATTCTTCTTCGACATGCTGGCACACGGCATCTGGCTCGCGCGCCGCGGCATGATGGCGCTATCGCTGCCGATCGGTGACGCCGAGTGCGACATGCTGGCACACGCTGTGGAGGATTTCCTGGCGTCGCGACGGTCGGTGCTGAATGACACCGGACAAACGCCCTTCATCCATCCATCGTCTTAGCGTAATAGCACCGCAACCCGGGGTCGCTACGCCGCCAAACCGGATCACACCGATGGAGACTACCACATGCTGCGCCGCACCTTGTTCACTGGCACGGCCGCGCTGGCCGCCGCCGCTTCGCTGTCGCGGGGCGCTGCCCGGGCCCAGGGCACGAAGACGAAGATTACTTGGTGGCATGCGATGACCGGCGCTCTGGGAGACCAGGTCGATCGCATCGTCAAGACCTTCAACGCCAGCCAACCGGAGATCGAGGTCGAGGCGATTCAGAAGGGCACCTATCCCGAGGTGATGACCGCAACAATTGCCGCTTGGCGAGCCAACCAGGCGCCGCATATCGCGCAGATTTTCGACGTCGGCACCGGGTCGATGCTGGAAGCGGGCCCGGCGACCAAGCAGGTCTGGCAGTTGATCCAGGAGACTGGAGTCGCGCTGAATCCGGATGCTTACATCCCGGCGGTGCGAGACTATTACAGCCTGGCAAACGGCAAGCTGGCGGCCATGCCATTCAACTCCTCGACCGCCGTGATGTGGTACAACAAGGACGCGTTCTCAGCCGCCGGCCTCGACCCGGAACGCCCGCCGGCGACCTGGGAGGCAGTCGAGGTCGCGCTGCGTAAAATTAAGGCAAAGCTCGATGCTGACGCCGGCAAACCGGCCGACCAGCGGGCGATGGGTAGCGTGACCATGCCGATGACCTCGGCTTGGTTCACTTGGGTGCAGTACGAGCAATACTCGGCGATCCACAACATTCCATTTGCCACCGCGGCGAACGGGTTCAACGGACTGGATGCGGTGCTGAAGCTGGACAGTCCGCCGATGATCAAACAAACCGCACGCTTCCTGAAGATGGCGAAGGAAGGCACGTTCAAGTACACGGGGCGCGATTCGACGCCATCGGCGGTGTTCTATTCCGGTCAGGCCGCGGTGTGCTTCGATTCGTCTGCAGGACGCGGCAACATCCTGCGCAGTGCCAAGTTCAAGTGGGGCGAGGCGCCGCTGCCCTACGACCCGTCGATCATCGCGAAACCGATCAATTCCATCATCGGCGGCGCGGCGTTGTGGGCCATGACGGCGAAGGGCCGAACGACGGCGGAATACAAGGCGGTTGCGACCTTCATGAAGTTCATCGGTACTCCCGAACAGGATATGCTGTGGGGTGAGAACACCGGGTATATTCCGGTGACCACGATCGGGTACGAGCTAACCAAGAAGCGTGGCTATTACCAGAGGCCGGAAGGCGCCGGCGCCGACGTGCCGATCCTGCAGCTCGAGCGCGGCAAGGTGACCGAGCACTCGCGTGGCATCCGTTTGGGCAATCTGCCGGAGATCCGCGTTATCATCTACGAAGAACTGGAAAAGGCGTTGCAAGGTCAGCAGGACGCCAAGGCGGCGATGAACAACGCGACAGAGCGCGGCAACAAGGTGCTGCGCGAGTTCCAGAAGTCCCAGAGCGGCTGATGGAGCGGCGGACCATCTTCAGGCACCGGCTGCTGCCGTTGCTCCTGGTCATGCCGCAGCTTGCCATCACTTTCTTTTTCTTCTTGTGGCCGGCGGGACAGGCCATCGAGATGAGTGTAACGCGTACCGACGCCTTCGGCCTGCACACCCACTTCGTTGGCCTGGCGAACTTCGCGGATCTGTTCTCTGACCCGCGCTACCGAGACGCGATCTACCGCACGCTCATCTTCATGGCCGCGGTTACGGCACTGGCGATGGCCGTGGCGCTGCTGCTGGCGGTATTCGCCGACCGGGAGATCCGGGGTCGCAGCATCTACCGCACGCTGCTGATCTGGCCCTACGCGGTGGCGCCGGCAGTTGCCGCGGTGCTGTGGATTCTGCTGCTGCAGCCACAGATCGGCCTGCTGGGCGTCTGGCTGAACCACCACGGCGTCAACTGGGACTACCACATCAACGGCAGCCAAGCGCTGCTGGTGGTCATCCTCGCCAGCGCGTGGAAGCAGGTGAGCTACAACTTCATTTTCTTCCTGGCCGGGCTGCAATCGATCCCACGCTCGGTCATCGAAGCCGCGCGCATGGACGGCGCCAAGGGATGGCGCCGCTTCCGTACCATCGTGTTCCCGCTGCTGGCACCCACCACATTCTTTCTGATCGTGGTCAACGTGGTGTACGCGGCGTTCGACACATTCGGCACGATCCAGGCGCTGACCCAGGGTGGGCCGGGTTCGTCCACCGAAACGCTGGTGGTGAAGGTCTATCGCGATGGCATCGAGAACCTCAATATCGGTTCATCGGCCGCGCAGTCGGTGGTGCTGATGGCCGGAGTTGTCCTGCTGACAGCGATCCAGTTCGGCTTTCTTGGCCGACGGCAGCCGACATGAATCCGCGCACCGACTGGGTCACGCATGTCGTGCTCGGCCTAGGCGTGGCACTGTTTGCCTTACCGCTCTGGCTCGTGTTCGCGGCGTCGACCCAGGATACCGGCGCTATCACCCGCGGCGAGGTCTCGCTACTGCCGCGATTGAGCGGGTTCGACGCATACGCTCGCGTCCTCTCCGGCGAGGTGGCGCATATGCTGATGATCTCGCTCGGCATGGCGTTGGCGATTGCGATCGGGAAGATCGTTATCTCGATATTGTCTGCCTACGCGGTGGTGTTCTTCCGCTTTCCCTTCCGCCGTGTCGCGTTTTGGCTGATCTTCATCACGCTGATGCTGCCGGTCGAGGTGCGGATCATGCCGACCTATCAGGTGATGGCGAGCTTCGGCTTGATCAACACTTTCGCCGGGTTGACCGTGCCGCTGATCGCTTCGGCCACAGCCACGCTGCTGTTCCGGCAAGTGTTCGTCGCCATTCCCGACGAGTTGGTGGAAGCGGCGCGGATGGACGGCGCCGGACCGCTGCGATTCTTGTGGGATATTCTGCTGCCGGTGTCCGCCGCGAATATCGCCGCGCTGTTCGTCATTCTGTTCGTTTATGGCTGGAACCAGTATCTTTGGCCGCTGCTGGTCGCGACGAGTCCGTCGATGAACACGATCGTGGTCGGGATCGTAAACATGATCGGTGTGGAGACCGAAACGGACTGGTCCGCGGTTATGGCGACGGCGGTTTTGGCGCTGCTGCCACCGGTGGTGGTGGTGGTGCTGATGCAACGATGGTTTGTTGCCGGGCTGACGGAGGGAGAGAAGTAG
>JASHVB010000244.1 GCA_030039695.1 Acetobacteraceae bacterium | reverse complement strand
CAGACCGGCAGGCCGTGGTCGGGAATGTTGATTTTTTCCCAGTGCTCGCCGCGATCGTTGCTGCGATACGGGCCAGATTGGGTGCCGGCATAGACTTGCTCGGGGTGCAGCGGATGCACGGCAAGGGCGCGCACCGCCGGCGCCTCGGGCAGACCGCGCTGCATTTCCTCCCATGTGTTGCCGCCGTCCGCCATGCGATAGAGCCCGGACTGCACCACTCGCCCGCGCCCGGTTTCCCCCGCCAGGCCGAGATAGATCCACGACTGTTGCTCTGCCATGACCTCGCCCTCCCTGTTGGCTGTGCTGCCAGAGGGAAGCCTGCAGGCATCGGCGGTCTTCTGCAAGGCGTTCCAGAGCGTCCGCCAAGGTGGCGGACACGGCTGGTAGCGCCCAGACGTGACCGGTGTGGGACAGGGTCGGACCACCAGTGTCAGGTTGCCGTTAGTGCCCGGACTGCTGAGTCAGGGACAACAACAGGTTATGATGGCCGATAATTCGGGAACGCTTCATTAATTCCGGAATCTCCGTGCTGTCGTTGCCGTCAATCCAGGATCTTCACGCAACACGTTCCCGCAAGGTCTTGCCGCGACAGCAAGCCGGTCTCGCCGGAGTCGGCAAGCGCAGTCAGCGGGCCAAGGGTCAACTAGCGGCAGCCCTTGCCGACGGGCGGAACCTGTTCGGCACTACCTCTTCCCCTTCTGCTTCTGTTTGCCCGCCGCCTGGTGTCCTCCCTAGGATTAGGTGAGTTTGCCGAACGTGAGCAGCCAACCGCCGATCGGGCCGGTCAGCCTCTTGCGCTCCTCGGCTTCTTCCTTGCGCAGCCAGCGGATGATGGCGGCGACGATCTTGTACATGGTGTCCTCCTAAGCTGCCCGGCAGTTCGGCCATTTCCGCTTCGAGGCGGGCGCCCTTCGCGGAACGAACCTGTTACTGACATATGTAATGCGCATTACAATACGTTCAAGTGGAATCGTTAAGCGTGTAGCGGTCCCTGGGTTGGACGGCAGAGCATCCGGTTCATTGAACAGGCGCCATACCAAGGCCCTCCGGCCTCCCCCATCGTTGCTGAACTAGCGCCGCGCGACACCACGAGTAATTACCGAGCACCATGCTACAGCGAAGCGGCGCACCGAGCCGTGCCTGCCAGTCCCCCGCCAAGACGCCGCCCATCGGTCCGAACTGGCTGCATGAAATCAAGCACGACGGCTTCCGCGTTCTGGCTCGGCGCGATGGCAAAGGCGTGCGGCTCTATAGCCGCAATGGCAACGATTTCAATGAACGGTTCCCCCTGATCGTGGCGGCCATTGCAGCGTTGCCGGCACGCTCCTGCCGGATCGACGGCGAGGCAATCGGCCGCCCACAGATCAACCGTAACAGCCCTCCGAGGCTGAGGTTGCTGATTAGCTCACGCCCTCGACGATGAAGGCGCGTGTGGTCGCGTTGTCGAGCCGGATCGGCAGGATTTTCTGGTGTTCGGGTGAATTGTACCAACGCTTAAACGCCGCTTTATCGGCGAATTCCCCGATGACGATGAACTTCGGCTCCGGCTCGCCCTCGATCAACTCGGTCGCCCCGCCGCGTGCCAGGAGGCGACCGCCATATTGCGTGACCGTGGCAGCGATCGCCGCCCGGTAGGGGCTCAACGCGTCCCAGTTGGTGATCTCGACTTCGAAAACGACATACGTGGACATGGTACCCTCCTCTCGGATGACGTTTTCGCTGCAATAGGTGAGTCAGCCCGGTCCATATGGGCTGAACAAGCGCGCGAGGTCGGGGCAATAAGGATCGCAGCGGTCGTACCACTGCTGGCTATCCTTTTTCGGGCAATCGCCGATCTGCGCACGCATGATCTGCCGCACCGTTGCATCCGGTCCGTGCTGGGCAATCAACCGCTTCACCGAGAGGCGCCCGTGCCGGTCACACCCTCCGCCGCGGAGTTCGAGCATCGTCTTCCCACGGGCCGCCACCTCGCCGAGCGTCGCCATGCAGCGATACTTGCCCCAGCTCTACTTGCGGGCAATCGATGATGGACCACCACCGCGCCGGGCCTGCTCGAAGTCTCTTTACGGACGCACACTCCGGCACATGTGAGAGCAGAACCGTTGATTCCACACACGCACCCGGAATCGCTTCCAGCACCGTGCACAGTGCCGTTCCGACGCCGAGTCAGTCACAGCTTTCGTCATGTGGCGCTTCTGATTCGCAGACTCGCCAAACTCAATCACGAATAACTTCGTTCATAGAGTTGCGAGGTTTTTTCCTTTTCGCGAATTTCGCAGTTGGTGGGGCGCGATCGCTCACGCCGGGTCCGGCGGGTTGCTCAGCGGATCTCCGACTGTCGGCACGGTGCCCGCAGTGGCGGGTCCGAGGAGATTGGCGCCGCGCGTCGGGGAGTGGGAAGCGCCACATGGGGATGTTCAGATGGTCGGAGAGCTACCAGTCGGGGCGCCTGACCGGTTCGCCCCACATGGCCACGCGACACGGTCACACACCACGGTCCGACGGGTCCTGCCAGGATGGTCGATGGATGGGTCGGAGGGTGCGACGGGCGAAGGCTGGCCACGTGCGCGAGGACACCACGAGCATCGAGCCTCTTCCCAGCGTCGGGAAGAAGCTCACCCCCTTGCGCGCTGACCTCGCCCAGCCTTGGGCAATCATAAACGACGTAGAGTTATTACCACACAGGCGTCCGCGCGAGGCTGAGCGCAACCGGCGATAGTGGTTTTTTGCCGCGTGCCGAGATGGTACCGAGATGAGCGGGGACCGCCCTCCGTGACCTTCCGCCAATCCATTGAAAACGTTGGTAGCGGCGGGCGGATTTGAACCACCGACCAAGGGATTATGATTCCCCTGCTCTACCGCTGAGCTACGCCGCCATCCAATCGGAGAGGCGGGGGAGATAGTCCGGGGACCGCGGTGCGTCAACCAGCCGATGGCATCGGCATTCGGCTGAGACCCGGGACGCGGCCAGGCCATGACGCGTGTGCGACGGCACCGGCCGCCGGCCGGCAAATGAACCCGCCGCCGAGCACCCGTGCGCCGTCATAAAACACGCAGGCCTGCCCCGGAGCCGGGAGCGCCGGCGCGTCCAGTCGCACGTCGGCACCGTCCGCAAGGCGCCGCACCACCGCGCCCTGCGGTTCCTCGCGCGCGCGCAGTTTCACCGTGCAGCGCAGGCCTTCTGACGGCGGCTCGACCAGCCAGTTCACCTCGCGCAAACGCACTATATCTGTGCCGCTCTCCCGCGGCCCTACCACGATTCGGCGTGCGCGGGCGTCCATCGCCACCACGATCTGGCGCTCCCCGCGGTCAATCGCGGCGGTACCCAGCCGCTTGCCCTGGCCCACCGTGTAGTGCGCGACCCCGTCATGCCGCCCCAGCACACGGCCGTCGCTGCTGACGATCTCGCCAGGCGCGGCGGCATCCGGGTGCAGCTTTGTCACGACGGCGGCGTACCCTCCCGAGGGGACAAAGCAGATGTCCTGGCTGTCCGGCTTGTCGGCGACCGCCAGGCCCAACCGCTCGGCGGTTGCGCGCACCGCGCGCTTGTCCTTCATGCCGCCGAGCGGGAATTCGGCAAACGCCAGTTGCTCGCGCGTGGTGGCAAACAGAAACCAGCTCTGATCGCGGGTCAGGTCGGCAGCGCGGTGCAGCTCCGGCCCGTCGGGGCCGTCCACACGGCGCACGTAATGGCCGGTGGCGAGCCGATCGGCGCCCAGCCCGCGCGCCAGTGCCGTCAGGTCGGTGAACTTCACCGTCTGGTTGCAGCGCACACAGGGTACCGGCGTCTCGCCGGCGGCATAGCTGTCGGCGAAGTCGGCAATCACCCCACGCGCGAAGCGATCCTCGGCGTCGATCACGTAGTGTGGGATGCCGAGCTTATCCGCGACCCGGCGCGCATCGTGGATGTCCTGGCCGGCGCAGCACGCGCCCTTCCGCCCGGTCGCCTCGCCGTGGTCGTAGAGCTGCAGCGTGACTCCGATCACCTCGTGTCCCACCTCGTGGAGCAGGCCGGCGACGGTGGAGCTGTCCACACCGCCGGACATGGCGACGACCACACGCATTTCAGGCGTTCATCATGTTGCGGGTGCCGGCGGGCAGCTTCACCACGAGGCCGTCCAGTTCCGGCGTCATTACGATCTGGCAGCCCAGGCGGCTCGTCTCGCTCAGGCCGAAGGCGAGGTCGAGCATGTCCTCCTCGTCCTCGGTCGGCGCGGCGAGCTTCTGAAACCATGCCAGATCGACGATGACGTGGCACGTGGAGCAAGCCAGCGAGCCTTCGCAGGCGCCCTCGATGTCGATGTCGTGCTTGTGGGCGATCTCCAGCACCGACAGGCCGAGCGGCGCGTCGACCTCGCGGCGCGTGCCGTCGCGCTCAATAAAAGTCATTTTGGGCATCAGGCCTGGGTTCCGTTCAGGCGGCCGCGTGGGCAGCTGCCAGCACACTCGCCGCGTAGTCGACATCGGCGGGCGAGGTAAAGCGTCCAATCCCGATGCGCAAGGTGCGGGAGGCCTCGTCGTCCGTGAGGCCGAGGGCGCGCAGGACATAGGAGGGTTCGACCTCGGCGGAAGAACATGCCGAACCCGTTGAGACGCAAAGCGCAGGCGCGCGGGCCATCAGCTCGGCGGCTGACACGGAGGGGAACGTGATGTTCAGGTTGCCGGGGATGCGCGATTCCATGCTGCCGTTGATGCGGATTTCCGGCAGGGCGGCGGTGAGCTGGTCGAGCAAGCGGGTGCGAAGGCCGGCGATTCGAGGCACTTCGTCGGCCATCTCTGCCTGAGCCAGGCGGCAGGCTTCGCCCAGGCCGACGATCAGCGGCGCCGGCAGCGTGCCGGACCGTAGCCCGCGCTCCTGGCCGCCGCCGGAGAACAGGGGATGCAATCGGATGCGCGGGCGGCGGCGGACGTAAAGCGCCCCGACGCCTTTCGGACCGTAAATCTTATGGCCGCTGATCGAAGCGAGATCGACGCGCCAGCGATCCAGCTCGAGCGGAATCTTGCCCGTCGCCTGGGCGATGTCGGCGTGAAACAGGGCGCCGGCGTCCTTCGCGATGGCGGCGAGGGCAGGGATGTCCTGGACCACGCCGATCTCGTTGTTCACCGCCATCACGCTAACCAGCAGCGTCGGCGCAGTCAGGACCTCGCGCAGGCTATCGCGGTCCAGCAGGCCGTCGGGGCGAACGGGGAGGAAGATCGGCTCGAAGCCTTCCTCGGCGAGGTCGGTGACGGCTTCGAGGACGCATTTATGCTCGGTCGCGACCGTCACGACGCGGCGGCGGTTGTTGTCCATGCGCGCGGCGAAACGCGCGGCGCCCTTGATGGCGATGTTGTTCGATTCCGTGGCGCCGGAAGTGAAGATGATCTCGTTGCTGGCGGCGCCGACCAATGACGCGACCTGGGCGCGGGCGGCTTCCACCGCGGCTGCCGCGTCCTGGCCCATTTTGTGTTCTACGCTGTGCGGGTTGCCGTAGCGCTCGGTGAAGAACGGGAGCATCGCATCGACCACGCGCGGGTCGCAGCGGGTGGTGGCCTGGTTGTCCAGATAGACAGGTCGGTTGGGGCGGTGCGGAACGGCGTTCATAGGACGCAATGTGGGGCGCGAGGGCGGGACGTGCCAAGGGGGACGGCGGTTCGGCGATGACGGAGCCGGAGTGCCGGTGAAAAGTGTGTCACCGAGGGGCCGATGGGCTGCTCGTTTCATTCAGTCGCGGGGCGGCCGCGCTGGATCGGTGGCCAATTCGCACTGCCAACATCGTCCCTGGCACAACAGAGCGGCCCTTGCCATCCTTCTGTGCGTGCGTAGGGGAGGATGATGCATGACGGCCAATATCAAACGACTCGCCTATTTCGAAAGCTTCATGGACCCGGTTGCCCTGTCCATCCTCGGCGAACGGCCTGACATAGAGCTCGTCCGCCTGGAATTCACCGCACCACTGCCCGATACTGACGCCGCGTTACGCCGCTGCCACGGCTACCAGATCTCGCCGCGCACCGAATTGCGTGAACCGTTCTTCGGCGACGTCGCGTTGCTGGCGCGCTGCCCGGATCTGCTCGCTATCAGCTCCACCGGCGCCGGCTATGACATGGTGGACGTCGATGCCTGCACTTCTGCGGGCGTCATTGTGGTTAATCAGTCCGGCACAAACAAGGAAGGTGTGGCGGAGCATGCGCTCGGCCTGATGCTGTCGCTGTCGAAGAAGATCGCGGTATCAGGTCAGGCGATGCGGCGCGCGCATGATCTCGAACGACGCCGTTACGTCGGCAACGACATTCGCGGCAAGACGGTCGGCATCATCGGCATTGGCCACATCGGCACGCGTGTCGCGGAACTCTGCCGCGGATTGTTCAGCATGACGGTGCTGGCATACGACCCGTACCTGACGAGGGAGGAAATTGCCGCGCGGGGAGGTGAGAAGGTGGAGCTGCCGGAACTGCTGCGGCGATCTGATTTCGTGTCGGTGCATTGTCCGCGCAGTGCCGAAACTTTTGGCATGATCGGGCGCAATCAACTCGCACTGATGCGGCCACATACATATTTCATCAATACCGCACGCGGCGGCATCCATGACGAAGCGGCTTTGGCGGAGGCGCTAACCGAGGGGCGCATTGCCGGCGCGGGGCTCGACGTTTTCCTTCAG
>JASHVB010000243.1 GCA_030039695.1 Acetobacteraceae bacterium | reverse complement strand
TCCGACTGCTTCGGCAGCTGCCCGTGGACCACTGGGTCGTCTCGCACACGCTTCGTGGCACGGTCTCAATGGAAACCCCCCGGGGCAGAATCGAGGTTCGGACAGGTCAGACCTTTATCTTGTCACTCGGCCAGACCTCATCCATCAAACGCACGCAGATTGACCGTGTGGACCTATTATTGTCGCGGGACACTTTTCACGACATCGCGCCGCTACTGGACATGGTCACTGGCTCAGTTTTGGATTCGGTGCTAGGCCAGCTTCTCGGCGACTTCCTGGTGGCATTGGTTCGGCGGCTTCCGCACCTGCCGGACAGCGATGCGCCGCTTCTGACCATCGCAATTGGCAAACTGATCGCGGCCTGTATCGCACCATCGGCGGAGCGGCTCCACGCGGCGCGGGGCCTCGTCGATGTCGGTCGCCTGGAGAGGGTGCGCCAGACAGTCTGCAGTCATCTACAATCACCATGCCTGGGACCGCGGATGCTGTCCCGCCATGTTGGGATGTCACGTTCTAACTTGTACCGGCTTTTGGAGAGGGAAGGTGGTGTGATGTCCTACATCAAACGGCGTCGGCTGACAGAGGCGCGCAGCCGGTTGTCCGATAGCAGCAACACGCAGACTATCACATCGATGGCGTACGATCTGGGTTTTGCCGATACGTCGACCTTTGGCAGGGCGTTTCGGACCATGTTTGGTATCAGCCCGGGTGAGATGCGAGCTACCACCAGGAAACTGGGCGTGCCACATCCCGCACCGCCGGGCCGTTCCCAGCAAACCAGCACCCGCTTCGCGGACCTGTTGCGCGCCGCCTAACGTGGAGACAGCCTACTTTCGCTGACCAACCAGTGAGATTGGCGGCACCGACGCGAACTCGTGCGAGTATTCAGAGACCACACCTGGACACTCTGTAAGTGCGCTCACGCCATTTGCGGACCAACCGTGTGCCTCGACAACACTCGACCATGTTTGCAGAGGATGAGTATGCCTACCTTCATTGGAAGGTGGCATCGGGGAGAACGCCCGCATGCCGGGAAACTCGCCGCACAGGACCATCGCCAGGTGTCGAGCGACATGAAATGGGCTCTGACTTATATTATACCAGTCGATCTATCCAGTGACGGGTCTCGACCCAAGTCAGACGCTCTTCGACGCAGGGTCAGTTCCTGATAACCGACATTCCGATCGGGATGACTATCAAGAAATTCGCACAGGGAGAGAAGCAAGCGATGCCTAGTTGGGCCTTGTCTTGGTCCCCGGTTACTGCCCTACTGGCCGGTGTGCGCAGCCTCATACCAGCCGCGGGACCGGCGCACTATGTAGACGACCGAAAGCATGACGGGCACTTCCACGAGAACGCCGACCACGGTCGCGAGAGCCGCTCCGGACCGGAACCCAAACAGAGCGATCGCCGTCGCCACCGCCAGCTCGAAGAAATTGCTGGCCCCGATGAGCGCGGACGGTCCCGCCACGCACCACTCGACACCAAGCTGCCGATTGACCCAATAGGCAAGGCTCGCGTTGAAATACACCTGAATGATGATCGGCACCGCGAGCAACGCGATCACGACCGGCTGGCGCATGATCTGCTCGCCTTGCAGGCCGAACAGCAACACCAACGTCAGCAGCAACGCACATAACGAGAGAGGCCCGAGCGCACGCAGCGTGCGGTTGAGGGCCGGCAGCCCGCCATGGGCTATGCGGGCGCGCCGCCAAAGTTGGGCGACCATCACGGGCACGACGATATAGAGCACGACAGAGAGAAACAGTGTGTCCCAGGGCACCGTGATCGAAGAGAGACCGAGCAGCAGGCCCACGATCGGCGCGAAGGCGAACACCATGATCGTGTCGTTGAGTGCAACCTGGCTCAGCGTGAAATGCGGCTCGCCATCAACGAGGTTCGACCAGACGAACACCATCGCCGTGCAAGGAGCCGCGGCAAGTAGGATGAGACCTGCCGTGTAGCTGGCGATCTGATCCGAGGGCAACCACGGTCGGAACAGATGGGCGATAAAGATCCACGCCAGAAGCGCCATCGAGAACGGCTTGATGAGCCAATTGACGCCGACCGTGGAGGCGATACCGCGCCAGTGCTGGCCTACTTCGCGCAGAGCCGCGGGGTCGATCTTGAGTAGCATCGGCACAATCATCAACCAGACCAGCACAGCGACCGGCAAGTTGACCTGCGCAACCGTCGCGTCGCCGATTAGATGAAACACAGATGGTATCATCTGCCCAAGCGCGATGCCGGCTATAATACACAGCGCGACCCAGAGCGTTAGGAAACGTTCGAAGACGCCCATGGCGGGCCTTGGCGCAGCAGCGTTGCCGGCCGCAAGCGTGGATTCACTCATGATGCACGATTCTCGGCAGAGTCTGGACGAAGGCGGCCGATCGCATCGACCTGTCTCTGAAGCACCATGCGATCGAGAGAGGCGAGGGGCAGGGCGAGGAACAACTTGATCCGCCGTTCCAGCATGCGGAAAGCTTCGCGGAAGGCGAGCATGCGATCGGCCTCGAGCCCGTCCACTGCAGCAGGATCAGGGATGCCCCAATGGGCCGTAACTGGATGCCCCGGCCACACGGGACAGACTTCACCGGCGGCTTGGTCGCAGACGGTGAGCACGAAATCCATAACCGGCGCGCCGGGTGCGGCAAATTCATCCCAGGACTTTGAGCGCAGGCCCTCGATCGAGAAACCGAGTTCCGTCAGGAGTCGCAACGCGAGCGGATGCACCGCGCCCTTAGGAAAGCTTCCGGCACTGAAACCATGAAAGGTGCCGTTCTCCAGCTCGCGCAGAAGGCATTCGGCGAGGATGCTCCGCGCCGAATTGCCGGTGCATAGGAATAGCACATTATAAGTGCGTGCGCTCGTCATGCGCAGCAGCTTGAGTCGCAGCATGCAGCGCCCATCTTGCGCGCCTCGATGATGGCCGACGCCACATAGTCCTCGATGCCTCGGCCCGGTGCCCAGCTCGCGACGA
>JASHVB010000242.1 GCA_030039695.1 Acetobacteraceae bacterium | reverse complement strand
GCGGTGCATGAGCTACGCCGCCGCGCCTCCCGGACGGTGGTGGCGTGGCGCCTGACAACGCTAATCGTGTCGGGCACCTTGTACGGAATCGACTGCAAATCTGCCATCGTCGACCTCACACTTTCATAAGCGCTGATCTGGCGAATGTCCTGCTCAATCCGGCCCGTCTTTGACAGTGTCTGAGCACATAGCGGGGGTGGCGGATGGCCGGATCTTCGTGATTTCAGTATGTTATGCGCAGGCGACTGCACGTCCGAGCGAAAAATCCTAGATACATGGATTGACGATATAGGCCTTTATCGGAACGACTAGTGCTGGTATCTTGGAATACATGTATTTGCGCGAATCGCGGCAGAAGCGCGCTGACGGCTCGGTGCTCAGCCACCTGCAGCTGGCCGAGAACCTCTGGGACCCTGAGCGCCAGCGCGCCCAGGTCAAGATCATCTACAACTGCGGCCGTGCCGAGGACGTCGAGACCACAGAGCGGCTGCGCCGGCTGGCGCACAGCATCCTGCGCCGCTGCGCCCCCGAGGAGATCGTCGCCGAGAACCCTCTCTGGCGGCTAATCGAGGCCTATAGCTATGGGGACCTCTATGTGCTGGAGCACCTCTGGCGCCGCCTCGGCGTCGACCAGGTGATCGGCGAAGTGCTCGGCCGGAGGCATTTCGGGTTCGACGTCGAGCGGGCGCTGTTTGCGATGGTGGCCAACCGCGCGCTGGCCCCCTCCTCTAAGCTCTATTGCTACGAGCAGTGGCTCAGGGAGGACATTCGTATCGAGGGCGCCGAGCCGCTCAAGCTTCAGCACCTCTATCGGGCGATGGATTTCCTCGAGGCCAACAAGGAGACGATCGAGAAGGCGATCTACTTCCGCATGGCCGATCTTCTGAACTTGGATGTGGAGCTGGTGTTTTATGACACCACCTCGCTGCATTTCGAGATCGACGAACCCGACCGCGGTTTCGGACCGCGTGACGAATTGCATGGCAGCAAGGCAGCCGGTAGCAAAATCTATCGCGCGCCGCGCAAGCGCGGGCATTCGAAGAACGGCCGCTTCGATGTACCGCAGATCGTGGTTGGCCTGGCAGTGACGCGCGACGGCTTCCCGCTGCGCCACTGGATCTTCCCCGGCAACACGGTGGATGTGACGACCGTGGCCAGCGTGAAGGACGACCTCAAGGGGTGGCAGTTGAGCCGCTGCGTCTTCGTCGGCGACGCCGGCATGGTCAGCGCGCAGAACCTCGCGGCACTCGCCCGCGCCGGCGGCAAATACATCGTCTGTATGCCGATCCAACAAGGCGGCGAGGTCGCTCGCGAGGTGCTCACCCGTCCCGGGCGCTACCAGGAGATCGCCGAGAACCTCCAGGTCAAGGAGGTCATCGTCGGGGACGGTGAGCGCCGTCGCCGCTACGTGGTCTGCTACAACCCGCAGGAAGCCGAGCGGCAAGCCCGCCATCGCGCAGAGGTCCTCACCGAGCTCACCGCCGAGCTCGACTGCCTGCATGACAACACCGACGGGTCGCACAGCAAACGCGTGTGCGAGTTGCGCGCCTCGGGGCGGTATGGTCGCTACATCCGGCTGACCCCAAGCGGTCAGCCGCGTATCGATCAAGCCAATGTCCAGGCGCTCGCCAGACTCGATGGCAAGTTCGTCGTGCACAGCAACGACGACACGTTGACCGCCGCTGATCTCGCACTCGGCTACAAGCAGTTGCAACGGGTGGATATCGACCAGACATTACGACTCTCAAGACTCACGGGTTGCGGAGATGGGGTTAGGGCTTGGGAGGATTTTTCGGCGCAAAGGCAGTGGGGTTGCCCGCGCGCGTTTGAGGGTGGCGACGGTGGTGGCGTCGGCGGTCACCAGCTTGCCGATGCCACCCTGCACCTTGACCGAGCGGCTGCTTAGTCGGCCGTTCTGGACCCAGTTGTAGATCGTCGATACGGGTGCACCGATCTCGTTGGCGAGTTCGTTGATCGTCCATTCATCGGGAAGCCGTCCAGGAATAGTTCTGGGCCCTCGAGGCTTAAGCTCTATCAGTTCGGCGCTTATCAGAAGATGATAGACCATCTCGCGGGTGAAAGTGTCGCGGCGTTTGGGCGGGCGCCAGCCTTCGGCGTTGAGGGTCTGGGCAATCACGGCGCAGTTTTCACCGGCTCGATGAAGTTCGCCGATCCGGGCGATGAGGGCCGGATAAGTGCTGAGGGCCTTCATGGTGGCGACCGGCCGCACAAACTGATGCAGCGTGCGGTTGCCGCCCTGCCAATGACACTCAAGGCGAACTTGTTCGCTGTCGCCGATCACCGTCACGATCACCCTGTCGAGCAAGAGCCGGGCGATTGTCTGACGCTCTTGCTGGGTCGTCGTCTCAGCCCGCCACAGAGCCGGTAGATCCTGGGTCAGAGCCTGGATCGCGGCCAGTTCGGTCCGGGTGGGGGCTTGGGGCCGCTCGCGCAAAAAACGCTCATGGTCAGCCTTGAGACGGGCTTGCTCGCTGAGGGCTGCCTCCCAGTCCCGCTCCAATGTGCGCACCACCAACCGGTTCTCGGGCTCGACGCTGGCGTAACGGCGGCGAGCCTGATCGACCTGGTGCTGCGCCCGCTCCAGCCTCTGATGCCAATGGCGCTCAAGGGTTTTGCGCTCGGCCTCCAGATTGGCAGCCGCCGCCAGGCTGGCTTCGATAGCCGCTGGCTCCAGCGCTTTGAGGATCTGCCGCGTGACCTCCGCATCCACTGCGGCAGCCGTCAGCGTCTGGCAAAATGGTTCGTTGTAGGCGGCGTGCATGCTGTGGCAGTTGTAACGCGCCGCGTGGCCAGCGTTGTTGTAGGAGGCGACCATGCGCAATCCGCACCGGCCGCAAACAACCAGGCCGGAGAGCAAGGCACTCCCGCTCCGCGCCGGCCCGCGCATGCTCGTCCGATTGGAGCGGATCTGTTCCTGGTTGCGCTCGAACTGCTCCCAACTGATGTAGGCCGGCATGCGATCCGGCAGGAAAACCGCGGCCTCCTCGGGGTGGGGTGGCCGTCGTCCAGTGCCCGGCCGCCCCGGCTTCTGACGTCGCCGGTCGATCGCGCGGACGCCATAGGCATATACACCAGCATAGATCGGGTTGCTGAACAGATTCCCCAACGATGCCCGGCTGGGCCGGCGCCACTCCAACTCGCCCTTGGTCGCTCCCCCAGGCGTGCGCACAGGCATCTTAATATCGTTCTCAACCAGGTAGCGCAGCACGCCGCTGACCGTGCGAAAGCGTTGAAACAGCTCGAACACCATGCGGATAACGCCTTGAGCCTGCTCGTCAGGATCGAACACCACCTCGCCTGACGGGCGGCGCAGATAGCCCATCGGCAAGGGTTTGCTGAGGTCTCCGCGCTGGGCTTTGGCGTTGCGGCCCGCAAGCATCCTTGCCTTGAGGATATGAAGCTCGGCCTCAGACATCGTGCCTTTTAAACCCAAAAGGAGTCTATCGTTGAAATCGCCCGCGTCGTACACGCCGTCGGTGTCGCCGATGAGCGTATCAAACAACGCACAGATCTCCAGCAGCTGATGCCAATCCCGGTTCGACCGCGCCAGGCGCGACATCTCGATGCCAAGAACCAGCCCGACATGGCCAAGACCCACTTCCGCCACGAGACGCTGGAAGCCGAGCCGCCCTTCGATGCTGCTGCCCGATCGTCCAAGGTCGTCATCGATGGTGACGATGGTCTCGCGCGTCCAGCCGAACTGCAACGCCCGGTCAACCAGCGCATACTGCAGCTTGGTCGATTCCTGATTGCGCTCAACCTGCTGCGGCGTCGACTGGCGGATATAGATGATCGCCAGACGATCTTGGTGCTGCCGCGTGATCTTCTCGGGCACAAAGCCGACCCGCTGCGCCAACAGGGACTGCCCCATCAGCTGCCTCCCCGAAATACGGTGAGCTCTGAATCCGCCGCCGGGCCATCTGCGCTATCAGCAGGACAACGCACTGCCGTTGTGGCGGCGACAGGCTCTCCCACACATCCGGGCAAGGTTGGCTCATGGCGCGATCCTAGCCAGCGTCCGACAGCGCACAGCGCGCGGTAGCCAAGAATCGGTGATTCGCCGAAATCTTGCAAGTTATAAGCGGTATCTTCTATGGGATATCGAGGTCGCCTGGCGCATGCTCAAGAGCGGCTTGAAGCTACGCCCCGTCTTCCACTGGGCCCCGCACCGCATCCACGCGCACGTTTCACTCACCGTGCTGTCGCTGCGGCTCGAACGCATCGCCGAGCAGGCCTGCGGCGATACCTGGCGCAACATCCGCGACGATCTGAAGCAGATCAAGTTGGCTCAATTGTCCAGCCCGAATGGGACCGTCTGGCAGGTCACCGAACCCGCGCCGAACGCGCTCAAACGATTGAAATCTCTCAAGATTCCCAAGCCACCCCCGGTCCTTCAGCTCGCCTGAGTCCCTAGATACACGGCCCTTTTCGGCGCTAGCCGGATGTCGTTGTTTTGCCTCGCGAATTCCCACCCATGCATCCAGGCAGTGTCAAACTGGAGCGTGGAGCGCTTGGCATGTGCGTGATCAACATCTCTGTCGCGTGAACATTGCTGCTCCTTATCGCGCACTTCTTCTATGGCCGGACAGCCGGTCGTCCGGCTTTGCATGTTATCCGACGCTTGCTAATCAGGATGCTGGTTATCTACATCGCAGCGCGTCCCTATGAAACGCCCTAAAGCAACTCGCGCTCTTGGGGGGGGCCAGATACGAACTTTGGGCTGCATGCGTTGGGTCGAATGATAGGATTACCACGGATCGACATACGGATATTTCTTGTCTGTCCTTGGCAACACGGGTGGCAACCGTTTTAGGCTGTTGGCGATCCATCTACGCGTGTCGGCCGGGTCGATCACGTCGTCGATTCCGCCACCACTGACTGCGTTGACAGCCTTCGCACTCTCGTAAGCTACTGCCGTACGCCGATCGAACTCTTGCCGCCGTGCCTCGGGATCCTCGATCGCTATCAGTTCCTTGC
>JASHVB010000241.1 GCA_030039695.1 Acetobacteraceae bacterium | reverse complement strand
CAATCCTCAGAAATTCTCTACCCACGGCCGCACCTCGACCTCAAGCGACCAAGCGCTTCTCGGCTGGCGCAAGATCTCGACATAGGTTTGCGCGATCGCATCAGGGTCGAGCGTGCTATCGGGACGCTCCGCCCGGTCAACCCGACGGGCGCTGCGCACGGCCCCGTCGATGACAAAGTGCGCGACATGGATACCCTTGGGCCCCAGCTCCCGCGCCGTGCTCTGGGCCAGGCCGCGCAATGCGAATTTGCCCATGGCAAACGCAGCGGAGAGTGGATAGCCCTTAAGGCTGGCGCTGGCGCCGGTCAGAAGGATCGCCCCATGCCCCTTGGGAATCATGCGGCGGGCCGCTTCACGCACCGTCAGGAACCCGCCGAACGCGGAGATCTCGATCGCCTTTCGGACCGCCTGCGGGTCGAGTTCAGCAACCGGCCCATGGGCCCGCGCTCCGGCATTGAAAAGCACGACATCCGGCTCCCCGAGCCGCTCGTCGGCGGCTGAAAACAACCGCGCCATCGCTTCCGGATCGGATGCGTCGACGGCGAAGGTTTCGGCGCCGATCTCGTGGGCGAATGACGCGAGCTTCGTCACGTCGCGGGCCGCCAGTCCGACTTTTAAGCCGGCGTTTGCGACGGCGCGCGCAAACGCCGCGCTAATACCCGACCCGGCGCCGACGACAAGGGCGGTTCGATAAGGAATGCTGGCCATGACCGTCTCCCGGGCAAAACAACTGCGCAGGGCCGCACGGTCCCCGGCAGGAAAGTCCTCTCCGCTAAGATAGGCGTATATGCACGTATGTCAATCCGCGGAAAATGGCACGGTCCAAGTCGAATTAGCGGAGCTCGGAACCTGCACCGACCTCTGGTACGGCAAGAAGCCAGAATTTGAAAATTTTGCAGCAGATTACATTTGAATCAAGCGGTCGGTCGTTTTGCCAGTTCGCTCTGAAACGTTGGGGCGTCCGTTAGCATCCCATTACAATCCGGGCGATTGCGTTGACCGAAAAGAGGCTCGCGCGGCGATTGCGTCTTGTCAGCGTGATAGGCTGGGGCGTCCCTCCGGCCATTTCCTGACGCGCGGCCGCGACTCCACAAACCCAAGTGCCATGCCCAGAGCGACCTGCGCTGCATTGCACCGGCCTGAATAGGCCCAGTCACCTCATAGACCGGATTGCGGCCAAAATTCTGAACATATGGCGAACCGCGCCGAATATGGAGGCAAACCGACCATCCCATGACCGGTTCGGCCACCAGGTCTGTTGCAGCAGCCGGTTGTCTCTCCGGTAGCGATGACAACAGGATTGTGCGACAAGTCGATGTCTGATCTTCTTCGCTGATCTTGGCTGACATTCAAACGTTCATTTGTGCAACTGCGAATTTTGTTGGATAAGGCCGTTGGTTGCGGGTCTTGGATCGCCGCTATTTCACGCTACGTTCTGAAGTTCGGCCGACATCGGAGCTACGAGCTATCCGGTCCTGCTGCGTCGGGAACTCTTCGCGATACCGGAACGGCGGGTTCGGAGTGCTCCACGGCGAAAAGCTGAGGTCCACCCCTAGCCATTGGCGGCCAGTCCGCAGAATCATCAGCGGCTCTCTTGGCATCAAGTATGATACGGCAATTCGCACCTCATAGCGCAACCGCAAGCACTTGTTGTGCCTGTATCTGTAGTCTCATCAACCGCGGCAACGCGACCCTGGGGAAGGAGCGCTATGGCCTCAGATGATTTTCCGTTCGCGGAGATCCTGGA
Source organism: Acetobacteraceae bacterium (assembly GCA_030039695.1). The sequence continues at coordinate 3,564 of JASHVB010000241.1, read as the reverse complement.
TCTGCGACGCAGTGTAGCCGAGGTCCGCCAGCACAGCGTCGTTATGCTCACCGAGGCCCGGTGCAATTCCGAACTCGGCTGGCGTCTCCGAGAAATGCCAGGGCGAGCCATGCACCTTCAGCCGTTTGCCGTGGGCCGGGTAATCCACCTCGGTAACGTAGCCATTCGCCAGTACGTCGGGATCGTTGGACGCCTCCAGCAACGTGTTGATGGGCGCGGAGACGATGTCCGCGGCGCGCAGCCGTGCCACCCAGTCGTCGCGCAGCCCGGTCGCGAACAGCTCATCGAGCAGATGGAGCAGGGTGGCGCGGCGTTCTTCCGAGGTGACGATCACGCCGAGATCGGCGAAGCCAGCCTTCGCTAGCGTCTCATAGAAGCCCAGTGCTGTCATGGCAGTGCGCCAATGGCGGGCGCCGTTGAGTTGGAATACCAGCGGCTTGCCGTCGCGATCGTTGAAACTGGCGCTGAGGCCGGGGCGTTCCGGTGTGCCGGTGACGCGGGCTTGGCCGGTGACTGGGTTCTTGTCACGCCACATCGTCGTGGTCAGGGTCCAGCCCATCAGCCGGATCTGCCCGCCAAGCAGCGAACAATCGACCTTCTGTCCGATGCCGGTGGTGCGCGCGTAGGTCAGCGCGGCGAGCGCACCGCCGAATGCCAGGATGGCGCAGGTCTCGTCGGCGACGGATACGATGCCGGTGCGCAGCGGTTGGCCGGGGGTCGAGTAGGCCTCTGCTACGCCGCCGAGCGCCTGGGCCATGGAATCGGTCCCGGGCAGGGCGGCGTGCGGTCCGTTGGGGCCGTAGCCGGAGATCGAGATATAGACCAGCCTTGGATTGACCTTGCGCAGGTCCTCATAGCCGAAGCCATTCTTCTCGGCCGCACCGGGGCGAAAATTCTGGCCGAATATGTCGGCGCGCGCAACGAGCTGACGCAGAATCTCACGGCCTTCCTCGGTCTTCACGTTCAGCGTGACGCTTTTGACGCCGCGATTGTTGGTCTCGAAATACGTGCTGGGAAAGCCGGGCAGCACGGTGGATCTGCGGGACGTGTCGCCGCCTTCCGGGACCTCGATCTTGATCACCTCGGCGCCGAGATCGGCCATCAGCATGTAAGGCACAGTGCCGGCCTGCGCGGTGGAGCAGGCGACGACCTTGACGCCGCAGAGCGGGCCGTGGGGCTGTGTCATCTCGGGCAAGCTCCTGTGGGACGCGTGCTTCGGCACGGGTGAGCGCAGATTGCTGCCATGCGCGGTGCCTAGCAATGACGGCTCGGGGAGGCGGCCAAGCTGGCCGTGCGGCCATAGGCGAGCCCGGCGGTCTGGATGTGGGTCAGTGTCAGCGCGCTGAGGACGTCGGCGGGGTCGAACACAAGTCGGGCGATTCGAGGCCGTCATGCAACGCCTCTCAGAAGCTGTCGAGGCGCTTGGCCGTCTCGCGGAAGAAACGGGCGCGATGGCCGCCATAGAGCGTATGTCGTGTTGCCGAAAACGAGTGGAAAAGCGCTCGTTCACCCCGATTGCTACCATTAGCCCCGAAATTTGTCGGCACGAGATTCCGGATATTGTGCGATATCCGGAATGTGGTGGAGGCACCGACCGCCGCCTCGCGGCGGCAAGCCTGCATCCAGGTTGGATCGTCCCTCGCAAATTGCGTTGGCAACCGAATCAATCGCCAAGTTTATGAGCTGCCCGTGGATCGGCTGACCTCGCGCTGCACGGTTGCGACCACATGGCAAGAGACAGCTATTATCGAAAGCTCAAATGCATCCGAACTCTGCCGTTAATGTGGATTTTGCAGACGAGTTGCAACAGCAGATCCGCATGATGTTTCCATCCGGGCAGAATTTTCGGCAACCATAACCGCTGTTATCTGGTTTTTTGAGTCCGGTCATTGGTGGCAAAACGACACACGGGAAAGAAGAACGCGACACCGGGCTGGGTTGTTCTCCGCAAACTCGTTCAACATCGGCGGCGAGAGGTTGCCGGATTAGGATCGCGCGATGGCAAGCACTGAAATGCGGGACGCCGTCATAGTTGGCGGTGGCCACAATGGACTGGTCTGCGCCTGGTACCTGGCGAGGGCAGCGCTGAAGGTGACGGTCTGCGAGACCCGTCCAGTGGTCGGCGGCGCAGCGGTCACCGAGGAATTCCATCCCGGCTTCCGAAACTCGGTGGCCAGCTACACGGTCAGCCTTCTCAATCCGCAAGTGATCGCTGATATGCACCTCCACAGCCACGGTCTGCGCATTGTCGAGCGGCCGATCGCCAACTTCCTGCCAATTGATGAGGCGAGGTCTCTGAAACTGGGCGGTGGCCTTGCCCGCACCCAGGCCGAGTTCGCCAAGTTCTCCTATCGCGACGCCGAGGCCTTGCCAGCTTACTACGCCATGCTTGATGAGATTGGCGATGTTCTGCGCGACCTGGCCCAGCAAACTCCTCCCAACTTGGGCGACGGGCTTCCAGGCCTGCTGCGCGGTGTGCGCCAAGTCGGCAAGCTGGCGTCGCTGTCGTTGCGGCAGAAGGGCGAACTGCTGGATCTGTTCACGGAAAGCGCCCGTAGTTTCCTGAATGGCTGGTTCGAGAGCGAGCCGGTCAAGGCCGCATTCGGTTTCGACGCGGTGGTCGGCAACTACGCAAGTCCCGACAGCGCGGGTTCGGCCTACGTGCTGCTTCACCACACATTTGGAGAGGTGAATGGCAAAAAGGGGGCCTGGGGCCACGCGATCGGCGGAATGGGCGCCATCACGCAGGCTATGGCCCGGGCATGCACTGCTCATGGCGTAGAGATCTTGACCAATGCGCCGGTCAAAGGGGTGGTGGTTGATGGCGGCCGGGCGGCGGGCGTCGAGTTGGCCGATGGCCGGCGTATCGGGGCCGCCATAGTTGCCTCCAACCTCAATCCCTCGCTGCTGTTCCAGAACCTGATCGCTCCGGCCGACCTTCCGACCGAGTTCCGTACGCGCATCGCGCGCTATCGCAACGGCTCAGGCACGTTCCGAATGAACGTCGCCCTGTCGGAGTTGCCGGATTTCACCTGCCTGCCAGGCAGGGTGGTCGCGGAGCATCACCAGTCCGGCATCATCATCGCGCCATCGCTTGATTACATGGATGACGCCTATCGCGAGGCGAGAACTTTCGGCTGGTCGCAGAGACCGATCGTCGAGATGCTGATCCCCTCGACCCTAGACGACAGCCTCGCCCCGCCAGGCCGGCACGTGGCCAGTCTGTTCTGCCAACAGTTCGCACCGCGCCTCCCGGGCGGACGCTCATGGGACGACACGCGAGAGGCCGTGGCTGACCTGATCATCGACACGGTCAATGACTGGGCGCCCAACTTCAAGGCCTCTGTGCTGGGGCGTATGATCCTCTCACCTCTCGACCTGGAACGAAAATTCAGCCTGACTGGCGGGGACATAATGCATGGCCACCTGTCGCTGGATCAGTTGTGGGCTGCGCGTCCGGTGCTGGGCCACGGCAGTTATCGCACGCCAATTAAGGGGCTCTATATGTGCGGCGCCGGAACCCATCCCGGCGGCGGTGTGTCCGGCAACCCGGGGCGCAACGCC
>JASHVB010000240.1 GCA_030039695.1 Acetobacteraceae bacterium | reverse complement strand
GACCCGCTGAAGAAAATCGGTCCAGACCCGCAGACCCTGCTCAAGTTGCTGCATCGCTGGCGTGATGAAGCGGTCAAAGCAGGCCAAACCATCCGACGCTTTGCCGTCGCGTTCGAAGCCGGCCGCGACGGGTTCTGGCTGGCACGCTGGCTGCGCAGTCGCGGGATCGAGGCGTATGTCATTCATCCGACCAGCGTACCAGTCTCCCGCGAGCAGCGGCGGGCGAAGACTGATCGGCTGGATATCGCGCTGCTCAAGCGGTCATTTCTTGGCTGGCTGCGTGGGGAGCGGAAGCATTTAGGCACTGCAGTGCCTAAATGCTTTTCAGCAGAGCAAATTATTATGCAGAGTCGCATCGCTGGCCCGACCGAGACTCTTTGACGATCAACAAGATGCCAGCTCCGAGAAGGGGGCCGTGTCCGCATAATGTGAGAGGCTCTCTCCACGGCGCCGATCCCCGGCGCCCTATCAGAAAGAGAGACCCATGTTATCGACGGTGTCTTCCTATCCGCGCTGGCTGTCGCAGATGAGGTCCGCGCCAGCATCTCCGTTTCTAGACGGCTTTGTTGATGAGTTGGTGAAGGCGGGATATCGCACGAGAACAACCCGGATCTTCGTACTGGGTGCCGCACATTTCAGCGTGTGGGTTAGGTGTCGAGGGCAGTGCCTGACCGAGCAGGATGACAGCGAACTCCAGAAGTTTAATCGACATTTCGCATCGTGCAGGTGCGCTGGCTTCAAGCGCCGAACCCAACGTCACGGTCCCCGGCGCCACGGCCGCGGCGCCGAGCTGTTCCTTCGATATCTCCGAGAGATCGGCGTTATCGCACGGCCTGCACCGCCCTCTCCGATGCTATCGCCGTTGCTCTCGGGTTTCTGTCAGTGGATGCAGCAGCATCGGGGCGTTAAGAACAGTACGCTCAAGGCCTACGGACGAATCATTCTGGATGCGATATGCTCACTTGGAGACGATCCATCACAGTACGATGCCTGTCATATTCGGGCATTCGCTCTGGAACGGGCACTACGACGTGGTCGAAGAAAGATGGGAGACGTGACCACCGCATTGCGCGCCTTCCTCCGCTATCTCATCGCTCAGGGTCGCTGTCCGGCGGGACTGGATGCGGCCATCCCGACGATCGCCGGATGGAAGCTGGCGTCTCTACCTCGCTACTTGGCAGCGGCCGACGTGGAACGTGTTTTAGCCTCCTGCGACCCGACGACCGCCATTGGCGCCCGTGATCGAGCCATATTGCTGCTCCTGTGTCGACTCGGTCTGCGAGCTGGCGACGTAGCCAATCTACACTGGCGCGATATTGACTGGCGGCAGGCTACCGTGGAGGTCGTAGGCAAGTCGCGACGCGCCGTGCAATTGCCGCTATCTCAGGAGGTTGGTGATGCTCTCCTTCTTCACTTGGCCAATGCGCCTAGCGCCACGCTATCAGATCCGATTTTTCTAAACTCGTCACCCCCTTTGGGCAGAGCTTTCAGGCACAACGGCGTGCCGAGTGTCGCCGTGCGCGCGATGGTGCGTGCCGGCGTACAAGCGTCCACTCGTGGGGCCCATGTCTTCAGACATTCGGCTGCAACATCGCTACTGGCAGACGGCGTCTCGCTGCAGAGCATCGGCGTTCTGCTGCGACACCGGTCGCTCGATACGACAACAACGTATGCGAAGGTCGACTTTAAGGTTCTGAGTACAATGGCCCGGCCGTGGCCGGAGGTGACGCCATGATGACGCCTCTGGTTGACGCGTACTTGGCGCTACGCCGCACAGCTGGATTTCAGCTACAGGCTCACGAATACCATCTACGCAACTTTGTGAAGTTCGCAACGGAGCGCGGAGAGACTTTTGTGCGGACGCAGTCCGCTCTCGACTGGGCTGCTCTGGTACCCTCCCCTAGCCAACGTGGTGCCCGCCTCGACATCGTCCGCCTCTTCGCACGTCACGCAAAGCTCGAAGACCCACGTCACGAAGTACCGCCTGTTGGGGTGTTCTCCAGCCGCAGGTCACCGTACCGCCCTTTCATTTTTACCACCGAGCAGATCCAAAAGGTCTTGCAATACGCGGCTACGCTGCCGCCAGTAGGCTCATTGCGGCCGTGGACCTACTGCACGCTGTTCTCCCTGCTGGCGGTCACCGGGATGCGGATCTCCGAGGCATTGGCCTTGCTCGTTGCCGACGTCTCGCCAGATGGCCTGGTGATCCGCAAGACCAAATTCCAGAAGAGCCGGATTCTGCCCCTTCATCCCAGCGCTCAGGCCGGCCTGGAGAGGTATCTGCAGCAGCGGCGACGCGTCGGTGCAACCGACGACCATCTCTTCATATCCCTGCGCGGTGGGCCGCTGCAATATCCGACCGCAGTGGAAACGTTCCTGCAAGCGGTCCGCGCTCTCGGCCTGCATCCCGGTCCGGGTCAACGAGGTCCACGCCTACACGATCTCAGGCACACTTGGGCCGTCGCTGCGTTGCAAGCCTCTCCCCACGGCTACGATCAGGTCAATCAGCATGTGCTTGCTGTATCGACCTATCTCGGTCACGCGAAGCTGGTTAGCACCTACGTATACCTGCATACCACCCCTCAGCTGCTGGCCGACATTGCTGCACGCTGCGAACAGGCGGCAGGGGAGGTCGCGTGATGACCTCTCTTGCTACTCATGTCAGCGTCTTCCTGCGCGAACGGTTGCCACTTGAGCGGCGGGCGAGTGAGCGTACCTGCGAGACTTACGCCTTGGCTTTACGCTTGTTCTTCGAGTTCACGGCACGAGAGCTCCGAGTACTACCATCGTCACTTCGCCTGGACCATCTCGACGCACCGCGCGTGCAGGCATTTCTGGAGCACCTGGAGAAGCAACGACGCAACAGTCCTGCTACGCGTAACGTACGGCTTGCTGCGATCCGCACGTTCATGCGCTTCATCGAATACCGCGAACCGGCAGCGTTGGAACAGGCCCAGCGTATCCGAGCTATCCCGATGAAGCGTACCGACACCCGCCTGGTCAATCACCTCAGCAGAGAGGAGATGCAGGCGCTACTTGACGCACCTTCTCCGCACACGCGCGACGGAATTCGCGATCGTGCAATGTTGTATCTCGGATACTCGGCCGGCCTGCGTGTCTCGGAGCTAGTCGGACTGCGTATGGAAAACCTTGTCTTTAGCCCACACCCCTGCGTCTATGTTCTCGGCAAAGGTCGCCGCGAACGTGCGCTCCCCTTGTGGCGCGAGACAACCGCGGCGCTACGTGCCTGGCTGGCGCTTCGACCGCCAGGCCCCTCGACAGAGGTCTTCCTCAACTCCCGAGGTCACGCAATCACGCGCTCCGGTTTCGAGTATATCTTGGACAAGCATCTCAAGATCGCCGCAAAGCGCTGCCCAAGTCTGTCGGCCAAGCGTCTCTCCCCGCATTCCCTTCGACACTCGTGCGCACTCCTAATTCTTCGGTCCACAGGCGACATCCGCAAGGTGGCATTGTGGCTCGGCCATGCGAGCTGCCAGACCACTGAGATGTACCTACGAGCAGATGCCGCGACGTTGCTCGAAGTGATGAACGAGACTCCACCACCGTCGCTGCGTAAGGGTCGGTTCCGACCTCCCGATCAACTGATCGCGCTGCTGACAGCCGGTGGGTAGCAGCGCAAATATTATGCGGAGCGGAGAAAGGTATTCGTCCGGGAAATACGCGATGGAACCTGCCCGCTCTGCATAATAATTTGCTCTGCTGAAAAGCATTTAGGCACTGCAGTGCCTAAATGCTTTTTCTCACCGCGCAGCCAGCCCATCAGGCAGCGCTGCAGCAGTCCGATATCCAGCCGGTCGGTCTTGGCACGCCGCTGCTCCCGGGAGACCGGCACGCTGGTCGGATGGATGACATAGGCTTCGATTCCCTTGGCTCGCAGAAAGCGCGCCAGCCAGAAGCCGTCGCGGCCCGCTTCGAAGGCGACAATAATGCGCTTGATCGTGCGGCCGGCGTTGATCGCTTCGTCACGCCAGCGGTGCAGTAGCCCGAGAAGCCCGTTCGGATCCGGCGGCAGTGCCTTCAGCGGATCGCGTGCCAGACCTGGAACCATCGCTCCGACGAGCCATTTATCCAGGCTCAGTTCGATCACGGCGCAAAAGCCGCTATCCTGCTCGAAGGCGACGAGAGACCGGCTGAGGTCATCTTTTGGCTGAGGCACGGGACACTCCTTTCTTTGCTTGGCAGCAACAGGTGTGCCACATCCTCTC
>JASHVB010000239.1 GCA_030039695.1 Acetobacteraceae bacterium | reverse complement strand
CCGTCCGCCCGGCCGTGCCGACATTCAGCACTTCTTCCGGATCACCCCTCCCTCAGTTCATGAGATGTTGCTTACTCTCGAACGCGACGGACTCATCGGACGCCAGAAAGGCGTCGCTCGTAGCATTCAGGTCTTGGTCAATCCCGCCGACTTGCCGCGCCTACAACCAGTCAGAACCACTGTGCAAAGGTACTAGTGCGGATTGCGATGTAGGGCTGCCGACTCGCGCCATGAACCCACGTCCTTTTTGCCGGGGGAAACCGGCAGGGATGCATCCAGTCTGGCGTCTCCTCCCATATCGGGGCCCCTACGACAAGGCGCTACAGGCGGACCCGCTCGCGATCCTCCAGCGCCGTCTGCAAGCCGCGTTCGCCCGCCACGGACTGGATGCGGATACCTTCTGCCGCTTCATCCCCGGCACGAGCTGCGCCAAGTTCGAGGCGCTGGCGCACGCCGTGCTCATCGTCACGATGCCAGGTCGCTTCTTGCGCGGCAGGGTGGCCGTTGCCGCCAAACCACATTGCTTTGCCAGCCGGGCATGTGATGTTGTGGCGTAATAGCCCGGAGCGGGCGAGCCGGGTGCACGGACTGTCACGTTGGATGGCTACGCCGCGTCGCACCGCGCCGTGCGCCAAATGAAGACCGCCGAAGAACTGCCTGCCGACACCAGGCTTAGTTGAGGAAGGCGTGCACCGACAGTGAAGCATACCCGCGTTTCGTGCAGCCCGACAGCAGTAGTCGCGGGTGTGTTGGGTCTAAGCCGACGGCTAAGGCGGCGGTCCGGCCGGGCCGGACCGCCTGGCAGTCGGCACCCGCAGGTCACCTCATGTTCCACATAGACACCGACTTGCTCCATTGCTTGGTGAGATCGCCGAGCCCGTCTCGGAAATCCTTGGCCGCGCTGTCGAACTCCTTGTTGTCCTTGGTATTCTTCTCCATCTCGGTGATTTCCGAGAAGTAATCCTTGGCCTGCTTGTGCCACTCCGCCTCGAGCTTCTCCCACTTCTCGTGAAGCTTCTCGAACTCGGCGCGGGCGATCACCCCCTTCCCGTACAACTCGTCCAGGTCATCGGTGGCCTGGCCAAACGATTGCAGGTTCTTCAGGTTCTTCTTGGGCGACGGGTTCACCCCGTCGATGTCCATCAGCCGGCTCGCGGCCTTCATCAGCCTATCTCTGGTCGCCATCGGTCTCGCTCCCTCGCTCCTGATTCGCGGGCCATTGTGCTGGCGAGAGAAGGCAGCGGCTATGACTCGAGTCACACGGGTCGTACAATCAACCCGGCTTTCCCATGTGGCGGCCCTAGCTGCGCGCAGCCATGAGCGCATATTTGGTCATCGGATCGGTCGGTATGGCTCCATTGTCAGTATCGGCGATGATGGCATCGACATCAGTAAGTGTCTTGTAGATGTCGCAGAAGTCGGCGAAGTCCGCCCCAGCGCTATCGCCGATCGTCCGTCCGATTGGTGGGTGTCGTTACGCGGTGAGTGTCCTCCCAGCCGATGATCGTCCGAGATTGCAAATGGTCTGTAGCTTTGGTCGCGGCAATCGCAAGCTCTTGTTTTCGCTGACCTGGCCGTCTCATCAATTACGGAAACGCGACAACTGGCCCCATATCGTCGCGCACCCGCGACCATTTCGGCCAGGGGCGTCCCATTCGCGTCGCGCGGGGGACGCTCCGCCATCGAAGACGAAACCAGACCGAACTCCCTCGCGGGAATTCCGCCGCGAGGTAGCATATCGTCGTCAGGCGGCATCTCCCGCGCAATTCAAATTCCACAATGCCAGCTCAAGCGCCGATCTGGCCCTCGCAATTTCCAGTCTGGGCTGGGGCCGGCGCCCGACGAGAAAAGAAACGAACGGCTGAAACTGTTCGCCACGGCGCTCAATAACGCTGCCGTTGGTTTTGTCGTCGTATGGCTGGTCACCCCAGTCGCAGCTGGAGATATTCCCGGCACATCGGCCGGATTGACGCGGCTCGTTTGGGCCGTGATGGGCGCTCACCTACAGATGGGGGGACAACGCGCCGTTGGAGATCTCCGCTGATGAGTGATCAGGTCGTGAACCAGCTCATAATGCCCGTAGTGGTCGCGTTCATCCTTGCAGGCGCCAGCGTCATCGGCACCCATCTCATCAAGTGCGGCCGGAAGCGCGACGAGCGGTCGGGCGAAACATCTGCGAAGGAAGGTTGAATCGTCTCGAGCCGTACGCTCACGCTTGCGTCTGGGGAGTCTCGACATTTAGACTCCTTGCATGTTGTTGCACCGCCGCGACCCTGCCAAGCGCATGTTCCGGTTCTACCGCCTGCGCTTTCAGCCAATCCTCTGGGGTGGCACCGCACTCGTGGGTGAGTGGGGCAGTATCGGCAGCCCGGGACGGGTGAGGGACGATCACCACCCCGATGACCAGGCGGCTATCGTCGCCGCAGCTAGGCTGGAAAGGTCGAAGCGCCGGCGCGGCTACGTCTAGGATAGAGGAGGGGAGGCGTGCCGAGCAGGAGCCTGCTCGCGGACGGACTGATGCGCCCAGAAAGCTATCCGGCTCCGCGTCTCTTTTACCGACGTCGGCTGGTCCGCTCTCAGTCGTATAACGGCCAACCCGCGGCACGCACATCCGCCGTGAGCTGAACATCGAAACACCCCGCTTCCTGATTCCCGCCT
>JASHVB010000238.1 GCA_030039695.1 Acetobacteraceae bacterium | reverse complement strand
GGGCACTGAGCTGTCGTCGGAGTTCAACGTGTTCGAACCCGACGACGTGCTGCTGGGATATATGAAGGAACGCAATCCGGACGCGGCGATCCATCCGACCATGCCGGATGCCGACGCGCTGTATGCCGACCGCCGCACGATCGATCTGGACAAGATCGAGCCGCTGGTCGCGCTGCCCGACGCGGTGGTGAACCAATCAGTCGCCATAAGCGAAGTCGCGGGACGCAAAGTCGACCAGGCGTTCATCGGGTCATGCGCGAACGGTACGCTCGACGACCTGGCGGTGGCGGCGCGTATCGTGCGCGGGCGCAAGGTCGCAAAGGGCACGCGCTTCATCGTCACGCCGGGTACGCAATCAACCTATGCTGCTGCGTTGAAGGCGGGGTACATTGAGGCACTGCTCGACGCCGGCGCGGTGATTACGCCGGCGACCTGCGGTGCGTGCTGGGGCGGGCACATGGGCACGCTCGGACCGAACGAGACCTGCATCACCGCCAGCACGCGCAACTTCAAAGGCCGCATGGGCGATCCGTCGGCGAAGATCTACATGGCGTCGCCGGCGACCGTGGCAGCATCCGCACTGGCGGGGCGCATCGCCTCGGCGGCCGAATTCTTCCAGGGAGATGTGGCATGAGCGGCAGCAACAGCGCGCTACATGCGCGCAAAGTGTGGAAGTTCGGCGACAACATTAACACGGACTTGATGTTGCCGGGGCCGTTCCTGACCCGCAGCCCTGAAGAACAGGCGACCGCGGTATTCGTCAGTACCCGGCCGGAGTTCTTGCGCGAGCTGCAGCGGGGCGACGCGATCGTCGGCGGATTCAATTATGGCATGGGCTCGTCGCGTCCCGCCGCGCGCTCGCTACGCAATTGCGGCGTCGGATTCCTGCTCGCCGAGACGATCAACGGGCTGTTCTTTCGCAATGCGGTGAATTTCGGGTTTCTCGCGCTCGAGTGCTCGGGGGTGTCGAAAGCGTTCGATGAGGGGGACCAGGCGGAGCTATCGGTTGCGGGCTGGACGGTGCGCAATCCGCGAACCGGTCAGGTGCTACGGGTGACGCCGGTGCCGGAAATGCTGCTGTCGTTGATGACGGGCGGGGGGATTCTGCCGGTGATGGAACGGCAGGGGCTGATCGCATCGCGATAACCGCCCCCACGCTCCGCGGGAGAGGCGGGACCGATACGAAGCACTACGGTGTGAAGCCGCTGCGTGCAGGACCGTACCAGTCTCACCCTCGCTGCTTGGCCGGGTGTCCTCACCGTCCTTTCCAGACCGGCTTTCGCTTTTCCACGTACGCCCGCACGCCTTCGACCCGGTCCTCGCTCTGGTACGGGCTGATTCCCTCGTTCAGCCGTAGCGCCGCGGGCATCGGCAGCCCCGACGCCTTCACCGCCGTCTCCTTCATCCGACGTATCGTCACCGGTGCGTTCTCAGAGATCGCTTCCGCCATACGTACCGCTTGGGCCAGTGCCTGGCCCTTTGGCACGATGCGGTTCACCAAGCCCCAGCTCCGCGCCTCTTTCATGTCGATGTATTCGCCAAGGTATAGCATCTCGAGCGCGATCCCCATTGGCACGAGCCGCGGCAGCAGTACATTGGCGAAATGCGCCCCCTTTCCCCGTTTTGCTTCTGGCAGTCCAAGCCTTGCATGCTCCGCGCCGATCCGTATGTCGCACGCCAGTGCCAGTTCGCACCCGCCAGCCACGGCGGGGCCGTTGAGTGCGGCGATGGTGGGCTTGAATGTTTCGAGAACGACTTCAAATAGATAGCGGTGCACGCGCGACAGTAGGGGCTGGAAAGGCTTGCCGGCAGCGTCCTCGTCCTTGCGGGCTTTCAGGTCAGCTCCTGCGCAGAAAGCACGGTCGCCGACGCCGGTGAGCACCACAGCACGCACCGTGTCGTCCGAGTTCGCGTCAACGAAGGCCTCGATCAGCGCGTCGGACAGCTCCGGTGAGATCGCATTCATGCGATGCGGGCGGTTGATCGTCAGCACGCGGATATGGTCGCGGTTCTCGATCTGCAGGATCGGGCCGGCTTCTTCGGTGTAGATTTCGGACATCAGTCATCTCCGTCGCTGAGCGAAAACTGTGCCACGGCGGGCGCTTCAAATCACCTCTCCGGCGCTGCGTGGCGGCGCAGTCGCGCGGCGCCGGGACGCGGGTGAGGGGCGAGCCGTTCGGGCGTTCCGCGACGCTGGCTCCCCACCCTGGGTGGGGAGCACCGCGACCTGCCCGCTTCGCGGATGAGCGGATTCGACGCACAATCGGCCCGCCAAGCCCCAGGAGCCAACCATCGATGCCGAATCGGCTATCCTCCCACGACGCGCTCCATGCGTTGTTCCACCCGCGCGCGGTTGCGGTGATCGGTGCATCCGACGATACCACCAAGCACGGCTACATCGTCCTGAATAACCTGCGCGACACCGGCTTCCGTGGCGGCGTGTACGGCATCAGTCGCCGGCTGACCGATGTCAGCGGCATACCCTGCTTCCCCGATCTCACATCGGTTCCCGAGCAAGTGGATGTCGCGTTCCTCGCCATTCCTGCCGAAGCTGCAGTTCAGGCGGTCCGCGATTGTGCCACGGCGGGCCTGAAAGCAGCGATCGTCGGCTCGGCCGGTTATGCAGAAAGCCTCGACGCCGCGGGCGCAGAACGCCAGAAAGAACTCGCGCGGATTGCACAGGAGGCCGGTATCCGCATCGTCGGCCCGAACTGCAACGGCGTTTACAACGCCCATTGTCCGGTTTCGATTGGGTTCAACACGTCGCATGCGAAGTGGCAGCCTTCGGGCGGCATCTCAATCTTCTCGCACTCCGGCGCGTTGTTCGATGCCATGGCCGGCCGGCTTGCGATGTTGGACGCTGGACTGTCGCTGTTCGCTTCCGCCGGCAACGAGGCCGATCTCTCAGTCTTGGATTACATGGAGTACGCGATCGGCCACGAACCTACGCGCGTGATCGCGCTGCTGATCGATTCGCTGAGCGACGGTCAACGCTTCCGCCGCCTGGCGTTGGCGGCCGCCGATGCTGGCAAGCACGTCGTGGTCCTGAAGATCGGTGGCTCCGAGGCGGGCGCGCAGGCGGCCGCGGCCCATTCCAGCCGGTTGGCCGGCGATTGCGCCGCCTACAATGCCTTGTTCCAGGCAAGCGGTGTCGCCGTCGCGTCCAGCCTGGAAGGCTTCATGACCGCCGGTGCGATGCTAAACAAGTACGGACGCCGTGCCGGCAGGCTAGGTGCGATGTCCACCTCGGGCGCAGGCGCCTCGTTGATCGCCGACCGCTGCGCCGCGCTGCACGTGCCACTTGCGGAATTTGCCTCACAGACCCACCAGCGCATCGACGAACAACGCAAGTTCTCCCGGATCGGCAACCCCCTGGATCTGGGCATCTTCGGCGGCATGCGCCGGGCGGCGCAGGTTCCGTCGCTACTCGCAGATGATCCGGATGTGGGTGCGATGCTCGCCTTGGTGCATTCAATGAACCCGTGGCAGGGCGATCCGATCCGCGCGGCGTTGGCGAACGCGCGAGAAGCGTCAGGCAAGCCGCTGCTGATCGTCGCGCCCGGCGGCATGCCGGAAACCGAACGCGCGTGGTATGAATCGCGTGGCATGGATGTGTTTGCGGAGACAGATATCGTACTGGAGTCGATTAGTGCGATGCTTACGCCGCCACCGGTGCCTCCGCCTCTGGTCGAAACGTCGTCCGCTCCGGAATTACCAAGGCGTGCATTGACCGAACCGGAAAGCCTCGCCTTGCTGCGCTCATTCCGCGTGCCGGTGGTTACGACCGTTGAGTGCGCCACGCTAGAGCAAGCACGCACCGCCGCTGCGCGGGTCGGCTGGCCCGTGGTGTTGAAAGGGGTGGTTGAGGGCGTTGGGCACAAGAGTGAGCTCGGGCTGGTGCGTACCAACCTGCGCGACGACGCGGCACTGCAGTCCGGGTTCACCTCCATCGGCGCGGCGCGCCTGATCGTGCAGCCGATGGTTCCAGCGGCGTTCGAGGCCATCGCGGGCGTGGCGCGATCACCTGGGGTCGGGTTGGTGTTGCTGGCCGGGCTGGGTGGCATCTACACTGAGGCACTGCGTCAATCTCGCGTCTGGGCGATTCCGATCGGACGCGAGGCGATCGAACAGGGCGTGGCGAACAGTGGATTGGGTGCCGTGCTATGCAGCAAGCGGTGGCAATACCGGGGCACCATTGCTGCCTTTGTCGAACTCTTATGTGCGCTGCAGACTGCCGCTATCACATTGGGTGACCAACTGGAGGCGATCGACATCAACCCCGTAATGCTGGGTGAGTATGGCGCGATAGCGGTCGATGCGCTGGTGGTGCCGCGCACATGAGCGATCGCATTGTCGTTACCTATCGCGTGCGCAGTGACGCGGCAGCCATTGATGCGCGCGCCAGGACGATTGCGGTCGAGCAAAGCGTCGAAATGCCGTTGGAGGCCATCGACGATCCAGCCGTGCTGCGCGACATCGTTGGCGAAGTGCAGTCGATCAACGATCTCGGCAACGGCGTGTTTGCGGTGCGCGTCGGCCTCGCTGCTGCGACCATCGGAAATGACGCAGGGCAGTTGCTCAACATGCTGTTCGGCAACACGTCGCTGCATGACGATGTCGTTCTACACGACGTGGCGTTGCCGGGCGGTTTTTCCGGCCCCCGCCATGGTATCGCCGGGCTGCGCGCGCGCGTCGGAGCATTCGGGCGTGCGCTGACCTGCTCCGCGCTGAAGCCCCAGGGTCTCTCGCCGCAACGGCTCGCCGATCTGGCGGAACGCTTCGCCCGCGGCGGCATCGACTACATCAAGGATGACCACGGCCTCGCCGATCAACCCTACAGCCGCTTTGCCGACCGCGTGCGCGCCTGCGCGGACGGCGTCGTTCGTGCGACACAGACGACGGGCCACCCCACGCATTATCTGCCCAGCCTGTCCGGCGATCTCGACACGATGCGGGATCAGGCCGCGATCGCGCGCGACCTCGGCCTCGACTGCCTGCTGATCGCGCCCGTCATCGCCGGCTTCGCCAATATGCAAGCTCTGGTTCGTGAATTTCCCGACATGGCGTTTTTCGCGCATCCCGCGATGGGGGGCGCCGCGCGGATCGCTCCCGAACTTCTGATTGGCAAGCTATTTCCGCTGCTTGGCGCCGATGCGGTGATCTTTCCCAATTACGGTGGACGGTTTGGCTATACCCTGGAGACCTGCCGCGGTCTCGCCGACAATGCGCGCGCTGGCTTGTGCCCGGCCATGCCGGTTCCCGCCGGCGGCATGACTCTGGAACGGACCCCGGAGCTGCTTGACTTCTACGGGCCCGACGCAATGTTGCTGATAGGTGGCAGCCTGCTGTTGGCGCAGGAGCGGCTGACCCAGGCGACCACTTCGTTCACGCGCGCCGTGGCGGACCACAAATACCGGTAGGACTCATGGACGAAGAGAAGCCTGACCTCGTGCGAAAATTCCGTAGCGATTATCGCTGGGACGGCGTGGTATGCCAGCCCTACAAGCAGGACGGCAGCGCACCGTTCAAGGATATCTCGCGCCAGGTCTTGTTCCATGAAACGGACATGGGCTGCGAGCTGCGCTATTTCGAGATGGACGCGGGGGGCCACTCGACGCTGGAGCGGCACGAGCATGCGCACGCGGTGATGATCCTGCGCGGCCACGGCACATGCTTGCTCGGCGATACGGTGCACCCGGTGAAGACGTTCGATCTGATCAGCATTCCCGCCTGGACGTGGCATCAGTTGCGTGCAAATGCCGGCGACCCGATGGGCTTCCTGTGCATGGTAAACCAGCAGCGCGACCGCCCGCAGCTTCCGACCGAGGAGCAGCTCGCGACGATGAAGGCCAATCCGACCGTGGCACAGTTCTTGGGAGGCTGAGCGGCCCCGGCTGCCCTGGGCGCAGCACATCTCGAATTGCGAATGAGTGAACGCGCGGCACCACGTGGGGAGCCTGCACTGAGGGCCAACGTATATTGATTTTTGAATTGTGGCGCACTGTTTGGCCATGTCGTCAGTTGAATATGTTCTGATAGTATGACAGAGGTACGAGGCCAATCCGGTACATTTCAGGCACGCCGGTGCGTATGGAATTTCGACGATCGCCCGGGGCATCGTTAGGCATCGCCAACGGGGGTGGCCGGTGGCCAGCAAATTGACGGCGACCCAGCCGTTTTGGATGCAATCGACGGACGGAATCATCGTGAGCATCTGATGATGCTCGGGCCGCCAGGCAGGGCAGCGTAGCCCTCGTGCCGACCGGCCGGGACAGGCGCCACGCCGATCTTGCGATGCTCGGCGAGGCGCTCGCCGCCCGCTGGCCGGCTAATTCTCACCCGCAAGAACACCCATGGCGTGGGTGATCACTGAGATCGACGTTTGAGCCGCACCTGCGCCTCTGTCAGAGCATGACGGTGGAAGGTGTGACAGGGTGACGTGGCCAGGGTATTCCGCGGGCCCGGGCCGTGGCGTGCAATGACCTCGGCCCGGTTCTGAGCATCGGGCGTCACGACGCGGACGACGCCCGGTTGGTCAGTGCCGCCACCATGTTTGGATGGCACTTGCGCCACGCTCGGCGCGGCGGCAGGGGCTTGACCCGGCCCGTCGTTCGCGGACGATTGGCTAGCGCACGAACGGGAGAGGATCCGACATGGCACCGAATGCCAAACGCGTATTCTACGTGAAATATCTGTCTTCTCCACTCTACGCGCAAATCCTGGCAGAGCGCCCGGACGTGCAACTCGACCGGCTGGAGAACGAAAGTCCGGACGATATCGTGGCGCCCATTCTGAACGCGGCGCATGTCTATCAGATCGGCGCTTCGCGGCAGGTGATTGCGCCGCATTTTCAGGTGACCGACGGGTTGCTGGATCGCGTGCCGAATCTGGTTGCTGCCTCGTCGAACGGCGCGGGTTACGACACCGTGGACGTCGAGGCCTGCACCCGACGCGGCATCGCCGTGGTCAACCAGTCCGGCGGCAACAAGGAGGGCGTGGCAGAGCACGCGCTCGCGATGATGCTGACGCTTTCGAAGCGCATCATCGAGACCGATCGCCGAATGCGTGCTGGCCCGGACATTCCGCGCAACCAGTACATCGGCCGCGAGCTACTGAAGCGCACCGTCGGAGTCCTGGGTATCGGCAACGTTGGTGGCCGCGTCGCCGAGCTGTGCCGCGGGTTGTTCAACATGCGGGTGCTGGCGTACGACCCGTATTTGACCTCCGAGCAAATCGCAGCGCGTGGGGCGGAGAAGGTGGAGCTTGATGATCTGCTACGCCAGGCCGATTTCGTCTCGGTGCACTGCCCACTGACGCGCCAGTCTCGCCGCATGATGGATGCGCGGGCGTTCGGTTTGATGCGGCCGGATGCGTATTTCATAACCACCGCACGCGGCTTCATCCACGACGAAGAGGCGCTGGCCGACGCTCTGGCGAACAAGCGTATCGCTGGCGCCGGATTGGATGTTTGGGAGGAAGAACCGCCGCCGCATGACCATCCTCTGCTGAAGTTCGACAATGTACTGGTGAGCCCGCACACCGCTGGCGCGACCGAAGAATCGCGCGAGAACATGTCGCGTTTTGCGGCAGAGCAGGTGCTGGACATTCTGGACGGGAGGCGCCCGCCTCGGCTGGTCAACCCGGAGGTATGGCCAGCCTACCGCGAGCGCTTTGCATCGATTATGGGGTTCAGCCCCGAAAGCTGACGGCGCAGCAGGCTACGCATGGCGGCGCGGCAGCCCCGATACGCTAGCGGTTGCCCCATTCCTTTGCGGTCTGGCGTGCGGCATCCTTGGCGCCGCCGACCGCGCTCTGCAATTTGCCGGCGGCTTTCTCGGCCTTGCCCTCGGTCTGCATCGTCTCGTCGCCGAGCGCCTCGCCGGCAGCATCCTTCACGGCGCCCTTCGCCTGGCGCCCCGCACCTTCCACGCGATCCTCGTCCATCATTCTCTTCAGCTCGTTAGCGGCTCGCAGGCCACTAGCACCAGAACGAGGCCTGCCGCGTGAGGTTTTGCGCGCATGGCTGCTTCCGCCGGGGCAGGCTTCTGGGCCGCAATC
>JASHVB010000237.1 GCA_030039695.1 Acetobacteraceae bacterium | reverse complement strand
TTCGACGTTCTGCTTTTCCATCATCGAGATCGCCAGGTTCGAGGGCGTTCCGCCGAACATGTCGGTCAACAGTACGACACCGTCGCCGGTATCGCATCGCTTGATGCACGCCTCGATCTCGGCGCGACGGTTTTCCATGTCGTCGTCGGGGCCGATGCAAACTGCATCGACGTTTCGCTGCGCGCCGACCACATGCTCCAGCGCGGAGCGAAGCTCCACGGCAAGGCGGCCGTGGGTCACGAGAACCATGCCGATCATGGACGGTGAGAGGCTTCCCTACCGGCTCCGGCGATGCGAAGCCCGCTGTCTTTGTTGCCGCTCATATTGTTGCCTCAGGCCTCCTGTGCCTGAATCGGCGAGGACCGCGCGCCCTCGTCAACATCTACTCCATCCCGGCGCGGCCCCGGGCGATCCTTCAAGTTCGTGGACTCCTGCCCCTCACGGGTCAGCTCACGATGCGTCACGTGCAGTCGCCAGCTCGCCCCGGGCCCGCCAGTGGTCTGGTCTGCGGCGATACGCGCCGCCAGCCAGGCTGCCAACGTCTCCACGAGATAAACCGACCGATGACGGCCGCCGGTACACCCGATCGTGATCGTGACGTATTTCTTGCCCTCTTGGACGAACCTCGGCAAGAGCAGCTCTACCAGACCGGTCAGCTTGCCCAGGAAGGCCGCATAGTCCGGGTCGGCCGCGATGTATGCGCCGACCCTGGCATCCAGCCCTGTTCGCGGCCGTAATATAGGCTCGTAGTGTGGATTCCGCAAAAAGCGTGCGTCGAATACCAGATCTGCTTCGCGCGGAAGTCCATGCGAATACGCAAATGAAATCAGCGAAACGACGAGCCCTGTCTCGAGATCTTGGCCGACGCCAAAGCGGTGCTCGATGAGCCGGCGCAGTCCCGGCAACGGCAGGGCCGAGGTGTCGATCACGAGGTCGGCGTTGTCGCGCAGCGCGGCAGTGACGGCCTCCTCGGCGGCGATGGCTTCAGCGACCGGTCCACGCGACGCCAGCGGGTGGCGGCGGCGACTTTCGGTGTAACGGCTCAGCAGCGTCGCTTCGTCGGCCCAGGCGAACACCAGCTCTGTGTGCAGCTCGGGCTTCGCGCGCAGCCGCGCCAGGGCCTCCATGACCAATCGTGAGTCGAAGCCGCGTGTGCGCGCGTCAATCCCAACCGCGAGGTTGCGCTCGCCGCGTGCGACCATGTCCTCGAGCATGGTGAGCGGCGGGTTGTCGACCGCCTCGTAGCCGAGGTCCTCCAGCACCCGCAGGATCGAGGCCTTACCGCCGCCGGACAGTCCGGTCACCACGACGACGCGCTGCCGGGCGCGCGAGGGGCGCGGCGCCGTCATGCGGCAAACGCGCCGGCAACCTGGCTGACGCGGCCGAGCAGACAATCGAGCGCCAGCGCCAGACGTTCCGGCGCTGCGGCGCCGGCGGGGTCGAGGTGCGTGGTCGGCAGGCCGAGCTCCGCGTCCCATTCCGGTAGCGGGAGCCGTTCCGAGACGCGGCCGAGCCGGACGGCCAGCACCAGGCGGGCGGTCGGTGCGCAGGGCAGCCGCACGATGCCAAAACCGCGCACTTCCAGCAGGCCGGCAAGCGAGGATGGCGCGCTGGCGACACCGTCGGCGATGTCGACACGGTCATCGGCGACGAGCGTGAAACCGCGATGCAGCAGGCGTAGCACAAGCTCGGACTTGCCCGACCCGGGCGGCCCGAGCAGTAGGACCCCGCTCCCCTCGCGGGACACGCAGCTTCCGTGCACTTGCCGCGCTCGCATGGGAGGACACTCTGGCGCGGCGCGCGGGGGAATGAAAGAGGCTTCTCAACGCATGTTCTGGTGAGGTGCCTCACTCATTGCGTGGATGGCGCCCACAGCCGTCAGGACAACCCCGCGGCCAGCGGGCCATCACTATAGCGTTCATGCTGCAGCACGCGCAGGCGACGCCGGACGCACGCCTGCGACCGCGAATCTCCGCGCCAAAGCAGCGCAAGCCATGAGCTGAAGCTGATGAAACAACATGAGCGGCAGGACGATCAGCCCAAGCGACTGGCCCGCAAACAGGATTCCGGCCATCGGCAAGCCGCTCGCCAGACTCTTTTTTGAGCCGCAGAACACGATGGCAATTCCGTCAGCGCGATCGAAATGCAGGAGACGCGCCAGGGCAGTTGTCAACAGCAGCACCGCCGCCAGCAGCACACCATCGACCAGCAGCAGCTTCGCAAGTTGTATTGCATCGACCTGCTGCCAGATGCCGTGCGTCACCCCTTCGCTGAATGCGGCGTAGACCACCAGGAGGATGGAGCCACGATCGACCAGTGTCAGCAGCGTCTTGTTGCGCGCCGCCCATTCACCCATCCAAGGACGTACCAGTTGGCCGAGCGCAAACGGCAACAGCAGTTCCAGCACGATGTCGCCGATGCCATGCGCCGAAAATCCGCCCGACGTGCCCAGCAGCAGGGCGGCCAGCAGTGGGGTCAATATTATGCCAAACAGGTTGGACGCTGTCGCGGCGCACAGCGCCGCCGGCACGTTGCCGTGTGCGATGGAGGTGAACGCGATCGAGGACTGTACTGTTGACGGCAGCATGCAGAGCAGCAGCACACCAAGCCAGAGTGGCCGGGTCAGCAGTTGCGGCACAACAGCATGGGCTGTCAGGCCGAGCACGGGAAACAGTACGAAGGTGCTGGTAAGGATCATGGCGTGCAGCCGCCAGTGTCGCGCGCCGGCAAGCGCTGCTTTCGGCGCGAGGCGCGCGCCTTGCAGAAAGAACATCAGCGCGATGGCGGCTGTGGTTGCGCCATTCGCGTAAGCCACACCGGCGCCACGGGCCGGCAGAAGCGTGGCCAGCGCGACGGTACCCACTATTGCGGCAATGTACTGGTCTATGCCGAGGCGAGACAGCAGGCGCTGCATCGGTCCGGTCCTTCCGTGCTGCGGAACCAACCAAACCTTGCGCGGCGGCTTCATATTGTGAAGTGCGTTTGATGATCTTATTGTCATCGTAATTCGCGATAGCCAAGGGGGCTGGCATGCTCGATCCGACGCTGCTTGAAAGCTTCCTCGCTGTCGCCCAGACCCGGAATTTCAGCGAGGCCGGCCGACGGCTCGGCCTGCGCCAGTCGACCGTCAGCCAGCACGTCCGCAAGCTCGAGGAGGCGGCCGGCCGGCGTTTGTTCATCCGTGATACGCACTCGGTGGTGGCCACGGCGGATGGCGAGGCAATGGTCGGATTTGCTCGCTCGATCCTGGATGCCACTGAACGGGCGCAGCGCTATTTTGCCGGCTCGCAGGTTCGTGGACGCGTGCGGTTCGGCGCGTCGGAGGATTTCGTCAGTTCGCGCCTGCCGGAACTGCTGCGCGATTTCACGCACCTCCATCCACTGGTCGATCTGGAGCTGACGGTCGACCGGAGTGCATCGCTGCTGCAGATGCT
>JASHVB010000236.1 GCA_030039695.1 Acetobacteraceae bacterium | reverse complement strand
CGGAGCATGCGCCAGCGGTGATGCGGCGTGCGTTCAATGCGTTGCGCAACGGGCGACCGGGGCCTGTCATGGTCGAGCTGCCACGCGAAGTCGTCGGCCGTGAAATCCCCGGCAACGCCGGTGCATATGGCGGCGTCTGCGCTGTGCGCTCCGCGCCTGATGCGCGCGACGTTGACAACGCGGCCAAGCTGCTGGTGGAAGCGGCATGTCCAGTCATCCTTGCCGGCCAGGGCGTATTATACGCTGAGGCGAGTGACGAATTGGTTCACCTCGCCGAATTGCTGCAGGTGCCGGTGATGACCACCGTTGATGGCAAGAGCGCCTTCCCGGAAGACCATGCGCTCGCGCTGGGCAGCGGCGGCAACGGCTTCACCGGTGCGGGCTCGGTCTTTTTGTACGACAAGGCAGACGTGATCCTCGCGGTCGGTGCCGGACTCACGCAGCATCCGCTGTCTACGCCGCCACTGCCGTCGCGGCCGAAGCTGATCCACAACACCAACGACACGCGCGATTTGAACAAGACCTACCACACCGACGTGGCATTGCTTGGCGACGCAAAGCTGACGCTCGGGCACCTGATCGCCGCTGTCGCCGATCGGCTGGACAAGCGGCCGGTCCAGCGTGCGCCATCCGCGGACATAGCGCGGGCGCGTGCCTCGTGGCTGACGAAATGGCACGCGAAGCTGTCCGCAAATACGGCGCCGATAAATCCGTACCGCGTGATCGCCGAATTCCAGAACGTCGTGGACACGGCCGACGTCATCATGACGCACGATTCTGGCAGTCCGCGAGAGCAGCTTTTGCCATTCTATCTGACAAAAAGGCCACGCGGGTATCTGGGATGGGGCAAGTCGCACCAGCTCGGTACCGGGCTCGGACTGAACATCGGCGCGAAGATAGCCGCACCGGACAAGTTCTGCGTCAACATCATGGGCGATGCGGCATTCGGCATGACGGGCCTAGATTTTGAAACTGCAGTGCGCTGCGGCGTGCCGATCCTGACCATCGTGTTCAACAACTCGTCGATGGCAATCGAGACTCGACATATGGGCCTCTCCCACGCGAAGTACCGCGCACGCGACTTGGGCGGCAGCTATGCCAATCTAGCGAAGGATCTTGGCGGCTGGAGCGAGCGCGTGGAACAACCTGGGCAGATCGGCGATGCGATCCTTCGCGCACGCCGGCAGACCGAGGAGGGTCGCGCCTGCCTGCTGGAATTCATTACCAGCGAGGAGACGGCGTTCTCGCAAGGCGACATGGCGCGGCCATAAGCGTCGCGTGGCTGCAGACACAAGTTTATGCCTCGTACGGTCTGAGCGCTGCAACGGCGCCGTTATACGTTACCTGCGTTGCCAAGTGCGGCCATGCCCAGGCGACGCGCAAATGGCAGGAGGGAACCGCGTGAGTGCACCGATGGGACACGAACTTCGGTGCCAAACAGCCGACATCCACGGCTTTGCGATGATCGCTGGATCGGTCCCCCGCTCTCGCGCTTGGGAGATGTGGGATCGACATCGTTTCGTTGCGATCACGCCGTACGAGATCACTGCTTGCTGCGTGGATGTCCGCTCAACGAGCAGGCGTTAGCGGCACGCTGACGGCGCACCGAAGCTGAGGCCGGCCCGCACAGAAATCTTGAGGCGGCCGACCACGGAGGCGCAACGCGATGGCGGAGCCGAAGACTCGGATGCAGTAGCGGGCGCAGCACTGTGCTGCGGTGATCCGCACAAGCCGAGCCGACGTACCGTCCGGTTTTCAACGCGCATACCGAGTCAAAAGGAAAGGGCATAGCAGCCGACTTGAGCGAACTGGCATATTGACGCCCGGGCCGCGGCGGCGGCTGCTATGCGTGCGCGAGCCGAGATCGCGCCAGATTGCAGCTGAACTCAGGGGCGCCTCGCGAGAGGCGACCTCTTGATCTGTCGCAAATTGTGGGTGAGCGGCAACGCCCCTGGAACGTTCGCCCTGTAGCCGTTGCAGCGGTCTTCCCTGGACCTGACAACACGCACCATACTATGGCGCGCTGCTCCGGGGCGGGGCGCCCTTCTTCGTCGGCGGGCAGCGCCGAAACATCCATGAGATGTTCCGGCTGTAGGTAACAGGTAACCCTCGGGGCCTTCCTTCTCCCAAACCCCAGGCCCTCAACTCGGGCGGGCCCACCCTCACGGGCGTGCCTTTCTCGTTGACCGGCGGGGCGCCTCGTGAGGGGTGGCCATTTCTGCACCGAAATCTACTTCTGAATACAGACGCCGCCTGCTATAGCTCGCGCTTCAGCGAGGAGATGCTCATGCGTAGATTGACGATTGTTGCTGTGCTGGCGCTGGGAGTGCTTGGTGGGACGGGGCATGCCGGGTACACATACGTCGGTATCGGTCGCACGCCATACGACGAGTGGCTGGTAATCCAGGCTAACTATGGCATCCACCCACCTCCGGCTAGCATTGAGCACGAAGACTGGCTGATGGGGTTCGTATCTAGTGTGGGCTACCCCGCGGCCGACTATGGCATCGATCCAGGTGCGTCTGGCGACGATTACTGGGAGGCCGCGTGGGGGGAGAACCACTGACGCGCCTCCCTGACCGATACCCTTATCGACGCAGCCCAAGCCTTCGTCACCCTCACCCTCAGGCACGCTGCAAAGGACTAAAAATGGCCAAGCGCAACCCCATAGCGCGGGCGTTCCACGGGCCGCCATATCGGGCGAAGGGCACGCCGACCAAGACTAAGAAACTACGCAATTTCGAGCCAAAGCACCGCGCGGCGGGCTGATCGACGAACGGACAAATTGACCCCAGCAACGCCGGAGCGCCGCCTGGAGCGAGCGCGACGAAAGAGCGCATGCCCTCTCCAACCAAACTCAGGGCCGCCAGCTCCTGGCGGCCCTTTTCTACCGGTGGCGACTCGATCCCATGCGGTATGGTGCGGGTGCCGCGTTGACCTTGCGCGGCCATAGCAACCCGAAACATCACTCAGCGCGCTGTCCCTGTCGGCGGCGCGCCTTTTCTGCCTCAGCGAGGCACGGCATGGACAGAACCGCCAGCGCTCCAGCGCCAGCCGCCCGGGCGTGATCCTGCTCGACCAGGTCGCTGCATGGCTGGCGGCGATCGACGTGGCCTGCATTCGCTGCGACGAGCGCCGCTGGCTGAACACGGCGCGGCTGGTGGAGAAGCACGGCGTCTACATGCCGGTGCCGGTGTTGCTCCGAACCACTGCGGCGGACTGCCCACGGATGCAGGCGGCGGCATTCCACGACATATGCAGGGCGCAACTGCCGCAGTGGTCGCGGTTGGGTGGATCAGGCGGCGCCCCACCGCCAAAGGTCACGAGGCAGATCACTATACAACGATTGTGCAACTGGCGGCCGAGCATGGTGCGGGCATATCTCTGCCCGCAGTCCTGGGAGCCTCCCGTTGATCAGTAGACCGCCGATCGTCGCAGTGTTGGCGTTGGGGATGACTGGTGCGATTGCGCACGCCCAGGTGTATGAGCTGACCACGGAGCCCGACGGACCCACGGTGATTTCGGCTTGTAAGGCCGAGGACACGACACTGCAGGATGTCGAGGCCAAGCTCTCGGCCTCCCATTCTCACGTCCTAAGTGACCACGCGGTCAGTGGACATCCTTCTCACGGCCGCACCGCGGATTTTGCGCAGTCGTCCATGTTCACGACGAGCTTACCTGAGTGTCGTTCCATGTTGCGCGTGGCGCTCGCACATGGCTACCGCACCACGGCCAAGACCAAATACTGATGGAGCCTTCCGGGTTCGATACCAGGAGCCGGTCCTTCGGGCCGGCTCTTTTTTGGGTGGCGACTCGATCTGGTCCGCGATCATACCACCGTCGCGTTGACCTTACGCGGCAATCAACGCTTCTCCCCTGGCACGCTGCTTCTTGACGGCGGCGCGCTGTTTCTGTGCAGCAGCCTGGCGGCCGCCCTTCTTTTTGCGCCTGCGCTATCAGAGGGGAGCATGCAAAGTTGTAGGGGCTCACGCTGCGGCTTCGTTCTCAACGGTGCGATTTGCCGGGCGAAAGTCGGGATAGCGCCGTCGGAACATGCCTTCGAGGGTGCCGTTCAGGACGGCGGCGCGGACGTCGAGGAACGGCTGTACTGTCCACCTGTTCCAGCGCATCTGTTGCTTCTTGATCATCCGGCGTAACACGATTTCGTTGACCGCACTTTCGACGAACGCAGTCGAAATGGGTTCTCCACGCCGCCGGCGGTCGCCATAATTCACCAGCGTGGCTGTGTTGGCTTCGAGGTAATCGATCAGATCTCTCAGGTGGCGCCGTAGCGTTTCGATGCCCGTGGCATCTCGAATGCATTTTGCCTCGGTCCAGCGATAGGTCGTGACGAGTTTCACGAGACAGCGCTGCCAGCGGCCGTGCCAGAGACACCACTTTGCACGCTCGATGTCGCGTCGTGCCAAAGCGGCCAGATGAGCGTCAATGGATCCCGCGCCGACCCCGGTTGCGGCGCGCAGGACATGCTCGAAGCGCATGGCGATCTGAAACCAGTCGAGCACGACCGTCGCGCCAGGCAGCACTGCGCGCTGCAGGTTCCACAACCCGGCATCACCATCCGACAGGACAGTGGAGGGCGTGCTACGCCTCACGCCCGCTCTGACCAGAGCATGAGCAAAATCGCCGGCGGCTCCGCCATTGTGGGCGAAGGCGAACCGGTGCTGCGTGCCACTGGCATCAATAACTTTGGCGGTGATGACCTCGAAGTTCCGCTCCGGCCGCCAGTGACGGCTGCGCACATAACCGCCATCCAGTCCGACAATCACCGCGGGAGTGATCGCATCGGGTTCAAGAGGCAGCGCATCTGCGACGGTGAGCGTCGCCACCGTAGCGCCGACGCGCATGGCACGATTCCGTACCGTCCCCGCGTTCGCCGCTCCGCCGACCGGGAGAAGTTCGGCAAACAAATCCCCAACCCGCGCAAACGGTACGAGCGCAGCGAACTTCGCGGCGATATAGGCCAGTTCCGGCGCCACGCCACCTGTCCGGAACAAGGCGGCGAAGCTCTTTGGCTCCACCTCTCCCGCACGACAACCGCAAGCCTGCGGGCGGCGGATCCTGACGCCCACGTCGCCGTACACGGAACGGAAGGTGGCGGGGTAGTACCCCTTGCTCAGCAGTTTCGCGCCGCAATGCTCGCACCACCGGAACCGCTCGCCCACCGTCGAGACTTGGGCACGGACAATCTCCGCCTGGGTGGCCGCCGTCAGCCGCTTACCCTCATCCAGGGTCAGGCCGAGCGTTTCGAGAACTGCCAAATCGTCGCGTTCGATGCGCGCCACCTCCCTCTCAGAGACAATACCCGGTTCAAGTTCGGTGATCAGCTTCACCCGCCACACCAGCTTCGCCATGTCTCACCCCTTCGCTGTGAGGTCCAGGGCTACCGGTTGCGTCCGGTCCCCACGAATTTGCACGCTCCCCATAGCCGAGGTTTACTTCTGCGCAGAAGCCACCAGTCAACATGCGCTCGTTATCGCGCACCAACTCAACCCCAATTCGCACGTCGTGCGGGCACAAACTGGACAGCGTCGCCAAGTAGCTATCGGAGCGCGGGTCCAAGCGAGCGGTGATTATGTCGATCACTCGCGCTGCGCCCGTCTCTCGCGACCGTGACTTAATCAGCTCACCTTCGCCGGCCCGCACTGTACGCGACGAGAGATGGTTGCGGACAACGTCCAAGCCATCGGCGATCTCGCGCTCATCCGTAGTGGCGCAATACCGGCCGAGCATGAACTCGACGACGTAAGTCGGCACCGGGAATTGGCCGCGGAATTGCCGCACAAGGTCTTTGCGAACGATCAAGCCGTGGAACGCATCCGCTGATTGGCGATCGAGTTCGTCCGATTCCATCGCCGATCCCCCAACCACTGTCGCTCGAGTGGCAACAACCTGTCCGCCTGCATCGCGAAGCTCAGCCAAGGCCTGGCGGCCGACCAGCGTATCAGCCGGCACCAAAAGGCTTATCTGTCCGTCCGCCCCCAACTCACGGGGCCGCTCGGCAATGGAAGGTCCCTCGCCGTCGTTACCAAGCCGTAGATTGGCGGGCAGTCCATCGCCGCCATCAGCACGAACCCGCAGGCGAAAGCGGTCCCATTCGAGGCTGACGATGCTTACGCGGCGCGCGAGTGCAGGTGGGTTAACCACTAACTCCGGTACCAAACACTCTTGCGGGCTTATGCCGTCATGGGCGTACTCGGCGCCATTGCGGAATACGTGAATGCCCGGCGCAGTTGCAACATGGACTGACGCGTTCCAGGTCCAAGGTAATTGTGTCACAGTAACGGATGCGCCTTCCCTCTGCTGAGCGAACTCGGCTTGTCGCAGCGCTTCGCCGCAGGGCCACACCGGCCGGCGGAAGTCAGCTAACAGTACACGGTTGGCCGAAGGTATCGCGTGCGCTAGTAACGTGAGCGCCCGGAAACAGATCGAGGCCACGTAATGCGTCTTATGGAGAGGCTCGGTAACTGTGATAGTCCGTCGCGGCGGGTGAGCCGTCATGTGGTGTTCCAGCTGACACTAGTCGCGGTCTGTTTGATGCCGCTGCCAGTCGGCGCCGCAGACACAACCGGAGCATCCGATGCGGTCACCGCGCTGAACGCCGGTCTTCTCGCCCAAATGAAGTCCGGGCGCGCCGTGCCTTTTGCCACGCGCTATGCGCAGCTCGCCCCCTTGATCGAGCGCGTATTCGATCTGCCTGCTATCCTGAGGGCCAGCGTCGGTCTGCGCTGGGCACGGTTGGCACAAGACGATCAGACTCAGCTGCTGGATGCCTTCCGGAGCTACACCGTGTCCTCATATGTGGCGAATTTTGACCACGATAGCGGCGAGCGCTTCGTCACTCTGCCGGCCCAGCGGAGCGTCGGCGAGCAGGTGGTGGTGGCGACGCAGATCGTGCCGCTTTCCGGGGCGCCGACACGGATTGATTACGTCCTGCGTCCAGAGAAGGGCGAGAGCGGTGTTCTCTGGAAGGCCATTGACGTCATGCTGGACGGGTCCATCAGCCGAGTTGCGGTGCAGCGCTCCGAATTCTACGGCCTGCTCCGCAATGGCGGTGTCGCGAATCTGATCGGCACGCTCCGTCGCAAGACCGCCGATCTCTCCGGTGGTGTGCTGAGCCGGCCGGCAGGGAATGCCGCCTCGGGGTCCCGGAGATGAGCGTGCTGGTGATGGTGTTAGCGCTCGTCACCGGGCTAGGGCTTGTCCAGTGCCTTGCCGGCTGGGCGGCGGTCATGCGCTTTGCGGCGACGCCGACGCCGGCGCCCCGGCAGCTTCCGCCGGTGACGATCTTGAAGCCGCTTTGCGGCGACGAGCCCCTTCTGGCAGACGCGCTCTTATCGTGCTGCCGCCAGGATTACCCGGTCTTCCAGATCGTCTTCGGAGTGCGGGACGCGGCTGATCCGGCACTCGCCGTGGTGCGGGACTTGCAAGAGACATTTCCCGAGCGCGACATCACCGTCATTATCGATCCCACCATACGCGGCCGCAACCGGAAGGTCGCGAATCTGATCAACATGCTGCCTTCGGCGCG
>JASHVB010000235.1 GCA_030039695.1 Acetobacteraceae bacterium | reverse complement strand
GGAGCCGGCGATGAGATGTGCGCGTACCCGACTGTCGTCTTTGCTCGTTGGTACCGGTTTGACTGCCACCTTGGTCGGGTGTGCCTGCCGTCGGGGCTATCTCAGACCGTATGGCGTCGGGCGTCGGACGCGCTGCTGGATCCGCTAGGAGCAATTGCCATGCAGAGAATCACTTCGCGTGTACGGATTGCCATTTGCGCGGCAGCAATTGCCGCGTTCTCCGTGACCGCGTTGCTACCGACGCCGGCAGCGGCGTGGTGGTATCATCGGGGTTGGGGGTGGCATCCCGGATGGCACTATGGCTGGCGAGGCTGCTGCTGGGGGCCACCGGTCGTCTTCGGTGTTGTTCCGCCGGTCGTTGCCGTGCCGCCTCCGGTCGTCTACGGGCCGCCGCCCGTTGTTGTCGGTCGCGTTTGGGTCCGGCCGCATTGGAATGGTCCCTACTGGGTCCCCGGGCATTGGGGATGATGCATCACGCGAAAGTCGGCCTATCCGTATCCGACTGAGGCTCTGAATGCGCACGCCTTGACGCGCGTCGCGCAATGCGCCGTCGTATCGACGCCACTCGGAAAGCTGGCGATCCAAGTGAACCCGCCGGCAGCCAGCCAGATTGTTCGTTGCCATTGCGCTCCGACGTTTTTACATCGCCTCGACCTACGACCGACAATTCATTGCATCTGCACATCGCCCGGCGCTGCTCGTGGGGAAAGGTCTCACTGATCTGCCGGCGTGCCCGAAAGCGGACCGCGAGCAATCCAATCCCCGCCGCACGCTACGCGGCCTCGCCGTCTATATCGATGCCGGAGCATCTGCTCTGAACTGGCCGATGGTGATGAGCAGCATTCTGCAGGGGTGACGTAAAACGCTGTTTGCATGATGCCGCCGGCTACCACCCGGCCTCTGCGCCGTTTACGCTTGGTGCGATTGGCTGGTGGAGAACGTCATGGCGACTGCGGTACCTGAAACCGTCTCGGCGACACGCTGCTTCGGCGGGACGCAATACATTCTCCGGCATCCCTCCAAGACGACGGATACGGAGATGCGCCTGGCCGCTTTCGTTCCGCCCCAGGCCGCGGCCGGCCCGCGGCCGGTTGTGTGGTTCCTCGCCGGGCTGACCTGCACGGAGGAGAACTTCACGGTGAAGGCGGGGGCTCAGCGCGTCGCCGCTGAACTGGGGCTGATCCTGATCGCGCCCGACACCTCCCCGCGGGGTGATGGTGTGCCGGATGACCCCGAGGGCGCTTATGACTTCGGCCTAGGCGCGGGCTTCTATCTCGACGCCACCCAGGCACCCTGGGCTCGGCACTATCGGATGGAGAGCTACATCATGCAGGAGCTGCCGGACGTCGTCGCCCGCACTCTGCCTGTCGACACGAAAAGGCAGGGGATCATGGGACATTCGATGGGCGGCCATGGGGCGCTGACCCTGTCCCTGCGCCATCCGGGGCGTTTTGCCTCCGTGTCGGCCCTCGCTCCCATTGCTTCCCCCATGAACTGCCCGTGGGGTGAGAAGGCGCTCGGTGGCTATCTGGGCCAGGACCGGGCGGCGTGGCGTGGTCATGACGCATGTGCACTGATCGAGGATGGAGCGCGGCTCCCGGAGCTTCTTGTTGACCAGGGCACAGCGGACGGGTTCCTGGCGACGCAACTCAAGCCGGGGCTGTTGGAGAGCGCCTGCGCCAAAGCTGGCATCCCGCTGACGCTGCGGTGGCAGGAGGGATACGACCATTCCTATTTCTTTATTGCCACGTTTGTGGAAGACCACCTGCGCTGGCACGCTCGAAAACTTTCCGCATAACCCCCTGGCGCGCCCGCTGCACGGCGCCCGCTGCCGACGCTGCGGCCCGCGGTTCTCAGGTCGCGGTCATGGGGCGGCGACTGGCATCGCTCATCGGCGATGTTCTCCATCATGAAGCGATCCTCAATCACGTCGGTCCGATCGTCTTACCATCCTCAATGCCTCCAACCCGAACCGCAGAACCCCGCCTCCTGTGGTGGAATCCGACTGGCTGTCCAGAGCCTCGACGGTAACCATCAAACCAGGACTTTGCGGTGCGGCAGTCGCTTCTCACGACGTGCCGCCGCGTGCCAGTGGGCGGGGCACATCAAAGCGCCCGTCTGAAGGTGAGACTGAAGCGACAGGCGCCAGTCAGCTTGTGCTTGCCCTCAGCCAAGCAATGCACGCCGTGGAACCTGAGGCGATCAGGCCCGCCCCAGACAACCACATCCCCGTGGATCAGAGGGACGCGCTGAACCTTGTCTGCCCGGGTCTTGCCGCCCCAAAGGAAAATGGCGGGCAAGCCCAGGGAGACCGAAACGATCGGCTGGTCGAAGTCCCGTTCGTTGCGGTCCTGATGCAGCGACAGCCGCGCACCCGGCGCATAATGATTGACCAAACAGGCATCAGGACGAAAGCCCCTGAAGCCCGCGGTATCGGCAGCTTCGGCGGCCAAATTCACGAATATCTCGGGCAGCGCCGGCCACCGCC
Organism: Acetobacteraceae bacterium; assembly: GCA_030039695.1. Next base: position 1,807 of record JASHVB010000235.1, on the reverse strand, counting down.
GGCCGGTCGCCGGGTCGATAGGATCATAACGATAACCAGTGCGATCGGTGATCCAGCCAGCCGCGCCGCAATTGGTCATCGCCACGGACATCGTCCAACCGCCCGGCGTGACCATGTGACGGAACGGCGAGATCACAGCAATCGAGTTGATGGCGGCGACGAGCTGCGGCGCACACTCGCGCGCGAAACCGCGCAGAAGGCTGGCGCGCGCGCCCAACGCGACGCGGCGGACGCCGTTCTCGGGTTCATCGACGGCAAGTAGATCGGGATCAGAGGCCATCGTGGAAGATAATGCCAACAGTGTGCCGCTTTCCCGAATGCAGTTTACTGACACCGTGGCTTAGCTTCACCTGGTAGTCGCCACGCACACCTTTCATCGGGCGACTGTTGACGGCGAACACGGCCGCATCGCCCTTCTTGAGCGGTAGAACCATAGCACGGGTCTGCATGCGAGGGCGTTGCTCGGTCATCACGAACTCGCCCCCCTCGAAATCCTCGCCCGGCTGATCCAACAGGATCGCGATCTGCATCGGGAAGACATGCTCTCCGTAGAGGTCACGATGGAGGCAGTTATAGTCCTCCGGCGCGTACTCCAGGAGCAGCGGCGTAGGACGAACCTGCCCAGCCTGGTGGCAGCGATCGAGGAACGCCGCGTGATCACCGGGGAACCGCACGTCCTTACCCATGCGCTCGTGCCATTCGTTGGCGATGGGCACGAGGTGAGGATAGGCGGCCGTCCTCAGCGCTTCGATCAGAGGCGGCAGCGGGTAGCTGAAATACTTATACTCGCCCCGACCGAAGCCGTGCCGGGCCATGATGACCTGGCTGCGAAACCCTTGCTCCCGATGGTAGAGGGCCGCGACGGAATTCGCCTCATCGCGGGTCAGAAGCGTCGGCACTACAGCCCAACCCTGGGCGTCGAGCTCGGCATAGACCTTCGTCCAGTCCACCGCATCCACCCGCCATCGGATCGCTGCAGAGCGCATGGCTGAGCCATCCTCGGCGGACGTGTTGGCGCTGTTGCTCGTCGTTTTGCGCGCAATGGTAGCCATCACGCTCCTCCTTCCATATTGATGAGGCGGCGTTTGCGCCGCACGCCCCAGCGATAGCCGGAGATCGAGCCATCAGACTTCACGACGCGGTGGCAGGGCACGGCAACCGCAATGCGGTTTGCGGCGCACGCCGCACCGACCTCCTGGGCCGTCGCCGCTATCGGCAGGCTCTGTGCGATTGCGCCGTAGCTGCGCGTCTCGCCGGCCGGAATCGTCTGCAATGCCGTCCAAACTGCCACCTCCACCGGCGAGCCGCACAGATCGAGCGCCAGGTCGGTACGATTGCGCGGCGCATCGACCAGCGCGGCCGCCTTCGCGATGGTCGGCGCCAGGCCGGTTTGGTCGAAAACGAACTCGGCCTCGGGGAAAGCGTCCTTCAGGTCGCGCAGCAGCTTTGCACAATCATCGCCGATGAACAGGGCCGCAACGCCGCGCACGCTCTTGGCGACGACAATGGTCCCGAGAGCGGTGTCACCGTAGCCGAAGCGCAAAGTTTCAGGTTGGGCGATGTCAAGGGTTTGCGTTGTCATGGTAGGGCCTCCTTGTGTATGCCCCCGATAATCGGCTTTCGCGCCTGTCGAAACACTCCGAGCGTTGCTTTCAAATCCAATTTTCTGCCCAACGGGTCCCGGCCCGGCCGGGGTTTATTGTATTGGCCGCAGGATATCGAGCGCTTGGCGCACGGCGCTCGAATAACACGCGATCGAAATGACGCGGATTCGTGTGCGGAATCTGCGGCAGGTCGGGAGGCGGTC
>JASHVB010000234.1 GCA_030039695.1 Acetobacteraceae bacterium | reverse complement strand
CCGAGAGTGCGGCTGGCCTGAAACTGAAGCTGTGGCGCAGCAAGGCTACCGCCGAGGCTGTTGAGAGCCGCATCGAGGAATTGCTCGGTCTGGTGGGGCTGTCGGGCAAGTCGGACCGGCTGGTCGGAGAACTGTCACATGGAGATCAGCGTTCAGCGGAGATCGCCATGGCGCTGACGCTGCGTCCGAAGCTGCTGCTGTTGGACGAACCGACCGCGGGCATGGGCGAGCAGGAAACGTATCAGATCGCAGGCCTGATTCGCCGGTTGCACAAGAATAGCAATTACACCATTGTCTTGATTGAGCATGACATGCGGGTGGTGTTCAACCTGGCGGACCGCATCAGCGTGCTGGATCAAGGCAAGTTGCTGGCTGACGGCACACCGGCGGAGATCGCCGCGGATCCGCACGTGCAGGCGGCATATCTGGGGAAGGCGGAATGAGCGCGGCGCTGCATGCCGAAGGGCTAAACACGTATTACGGCAAGAGCCATATCCTGCATGACGTCGGGCTGACCGTGGAGGAGGGCCGTATCACCACGCTGCTGGGCCGCAACGGCGCGGGGAAGAGCACGACTCTGCGCAGCCTGGTGGGCCTGACTCCGCCACGTAGTGGTCGTGTACAGATTTTTGGCCGGGAAACGACCGGGCTTCCCCCCTACCGCATCGCGCAGCTCGGCGTCGGTTTTGTGCCGGAAGGTCGCAAGATCTTCGCCAATCTGACGGTGGAAGAGAATCTGCTGGTGCCGATTGAGCGCCCTGGTCCCTGGACGATCACGCGCATCTACGAGCTGTTTCCCCGCCTGCAGGAACGCCGCAGCAATCGCGGCCGACAGTTGTCGGGGGGCGAGCAGGAGATGCTGTCAATCGCACGTGCATTGTTGTTGAACCCGAAGATTCTGATTCTGGATGAGCCGTCACAGGGCCTCGCGCCGCTGATCGTCAAGGAAGTGTTCCGTATCGTCGCGCAGATGCGCGCCGAGGGCATATCCGTGCTGCTGGTAGAGCAAAATGTACGCGTTGCGTTGGAAATTGCCGACGACGCGTACGTGCTGGAGAACGGCGAGATCGTCTACTCCGGCAGCGCGGCCGAACTCGGCGCAGACGAGGAGCGCATCCAGGCCCTGGCGGGCGCGTCCGCCGAGGAGTGGCATTTGGACGAGGTATTGCCAAGCTAGTCCGACGCTGCTCCCGTTGCGCCCTTCTTCTGGGTACGGGGCATATTGCCTTGGGTAAGGGACTTGTAAATGGATGCAAACGCGAGTACGGCGTCGATTGTTGCTAGGCTGGATCGACTGCCGCCGTCGCGGTATTTCGTGCAGCTCGTGGCGCTGATCGCTGTCGGCGGTTGGTTCGAGTTTTATGAATTCGCCATGCCAGGCGGTATTTCGCTCGGCCTGACCAGGCACATTTTCACCGCGACCGCTGCCGGCGCGTTCGCGTGGAACAGCTTCGCGACGTTCCTCGCCTCATTCTTTCTGGGGATGTTTGTCGGTGCGTTTTTGTTCACCTGGATCTCCGACCGGTTTGGCCGGCGCTCCACGTTCACCTGGTCGATGCTGGTTTATTCGCTCGCGATTTTCCTGACTGCGTTGCAGAATTCCGCGGTCGTCATCGACATCCTGCGCTTCATCGCCGGCTTCGCCATCAGCGTGCAGCTCATCAACAATGACTCGTTCATTTCCGAGATCACACCGCGGCATTGGCGAGGCCGCTACATGGCGTTTGGCATCCTGATCGTGCTGACCTCCGGCCCGATCGCGTTGTTCCTGTCGTGGGCGCTGGTGCCCCATGTCGTGCTTGGTCTCAGCGGGTGGCGCTGGGTCGTGATCATCGGCGCGCTCGGCGGCGTGTTCGTTTGGTTCATCCGGCGCGGCATTCCTGAGTCCCCACGCTGGCTTCAGACGCACGGCCGCCACGCCGAAGCCGACGCAGCAATGCGCGCCATGGAGAATCGCGTGCGCGCCGAACTCGGGCGCGACTTGCCAACACCCGATCTCGACCACGTCGAGCCGATCGTCGCGCGGGGCGCATGGACTGAGATGTTCGGCCGGCTCTACATCCGCCGCACAATCATGCTGTCGCTTTTCCAGTTCTGCCAGACAATTGCGGCGTTCGGCTTTATCACGTGGGTGCCGATCATGCTGGTGCACCAGGGCTTCGCCATCGCGCACTCGCTGGCGTTCACCGCCTTGATCGCACTGCTCGCGCCGGTTGGCGCCGGACTCGGGCTGCTGTTCGCTGAACATATCGAGCGGAAATGGCAACTTGTCGGCACTGCCATCGGCATCGGCGTGTTCGGCCTTTTGTTCTCGCAGGCGCGCTCTGACGGACTGATTCTGCTATTTGGCGCGCTCGTGTCGTTGTGCACCAACTGGCTGATCAGCATCTTTCATCCCTACGCCGCCGAGCTATTCCCCACGCGCATTCGCGCCCAGGCTGTCGGTTTTACCTTCAGCTGGAGCCGGGTTAGCTCGATCTTGGTCGGCTATGCCGTGACGTTCTTGCTGTCGCTGTATGGCACGGCCGGCGTGTTCACCATGATCGCGCTGGCCATGCTGGTGATTGTGCTGTCGGTCGGCATTCTGGGCCCGACGACAAACCGGCAGAGCCTCGAAGTGTTGTCGCGATGACTCTGCCGCGCACGCCGTCGCTGCGGCTGGACGGCCGGCGCGCCTTGGTCACCGGCGCCGGTCGCGGCATCGGCGTGGCGTGCGCGGCTGCGTTGGCGCAAGCGGGCGCGCATGTGGTACTGGTGGCGCGCACTGCGGCAGAGATTGCGGCGGTGGCAGCGGAAATTCGTGCCGACGGCGGTAGTGCCGAGCCAGTGGTGTTGGACGTGACGGACACCGCGGCCGTCGGCGCGGCGATTGTGGCACAGGCTCCGTTCGATGTGCTGGTAAACAATGCCGGCACCAACCGGCCACGGTCGTTCCTGGACGTTACCGAAGAGGACTACGACGCTATCACCGTGCTGAACGAACGTGCGGCGTTTTTCGTGGCACAGGCTGTGGTACGACGGATGGTAGGAGCCGGCGTGCGCGGCTCTATCATCCATCTGTCGTCGCAGATGGGCCATGTCGGCGGTGCGCGGCGCACCGTCTACTGTATGACGAAGCATGGCATCGAGGGCCTGACCAAGGCGATGGCGATCGATCTGGCGCCATACGGCGTGCGTGTGAATTCGATTGGCCCGACATTCATTGACACACCGCTCACTCGCCCGTTCTTTGAAGATCGCGCGTTTCGCGACGACGTGCTGCGACGGATCAAGTTGGGGCGGCTGGGCAACGTCGAGGATCTGATGGGAGCCGTGGTATTTCTTGCATCCGACGCGGCGGCGCTGATCACTGGGACTGCGCTGGTCGTGGATGGAGGCTGGACCGCGGAATGAAATAACGGCTCCCGCGCTCCGCGCGGGAGCCGTTATCGCGCAGCGCCATGGGAGCGGCTGCGATTCTGCTTTTGGAACCCTGCCCGTCGACGCTTCGCGTTGCGACTTTCTTGCGCCGGCCGAGATTACTTACAGCGGCACGTACTGCATCCGCTCACGCTTGCTAAGCAGTGGCAAGGCTTCCTCGAGGATCATCGTCCGAAAATGCGGTGTCTGCTGATGTGCTTCAAATGCGGCCACGTCACGGAACACTTCATAGAACAGGAACTGCGATGGGTTGGCGGTGCTGCGGTTGATCATCAACAGTTCCAGGCCCGGTTCCTTGCGCGCCTCGGGCAGGAAGCGCGCGATGATATCCGCTGCGGTATCGGCGTTGCCGTCTCGCACCTCCCACATCACCGTGAATGCCAACCGGCCGTCGTGTTGCGTCTGCATATCGTCCTCCTTCGCTTTTGAACGCAACGCGAATTTACGAGCCGAAGGTGTGTATTACACCCTCGAATGCTTCGGCCACGACCGAATCATCCACACGGGACATGGCGGATCTCCATCACCATGATCTTCGGCGTATCGCCGGAGACGAAAATTATGCGCTCGAATCTCTCGATCACCACGCTGACGATGAGCCTCGGATTCCTGCTGGTTCAACTTGATGTGTCGATCGTGAATGTCGCTCTCGCCAGCATCGCCGACAGCATTCACACGGGCGTTACTGGCCTCCAATGGATCGTGGATGCATACGCCTTGGCCTTCGCCTCGCTGCTTCTGTCGGCCGGCGCGCTCGGCGACCGTGTCGGAGCATGCCGGACGTTCGTGGGCGGCCTGGCATTGTTTCTGCTCGGCTCGCTCGGTTGTGGCCTATCACCAGACACTCCGGTTCTGATCGCCGCGCGTGTGGTGCAGGGCATCGGTGCTTCGGCGCTCGTTCCGTGCTCGCTGGCATTGCTCAACCACGCGGCGCGTGGCGACGCCACGGCACGAGCCCGCGCTATCAGCCTGTGGACCGCAGCCGGCAGCATCGGCCTTGCGCTTGGCCCGGTGCTGGGAGGGGTGCTCGTCACCGCGTTTGGTTGGCGCAGCATCTTCTTCGTGAATCTGCCGATCGCTGCTGGCGGAATCTTTCTCGCCGACCGATTCGTTGATGAAGCGCCGGTGCATCCCGGCGGTGGCGACGGGGTCGGCCAAGTGCTGGCGACGGTCAGTCTCTTCGGCCTGACCGCTGCGGTGATCGAGGCTGGGCCGCTCGGTTGGACCGCGCCACTGGTTTGCGCAGCGGCAGCGCTGGCGGCAGTCGGGTTCAGCGCCTTTATCGCGACAGAGCATGCGTCCGGTAATCCGATGTTGCCGCTTGGTTTCTTCCGGCATTCTGCCTTTGCGGCTGCGACGCTGGTTGGATTCCTGCTGAACCTGGCCGTGTATGGCGCGTTGTTCGTGCTTGCGCTCTACTTCCGGCAGACCCATCACCTCTCGCCATTGCTTACCGGGGTTGCGCTATTGCCGCTGGCAGTCGCCGTGTTTGCGGCCAACATCACCGCGGGCCACCTGGCCGCCACCGTGTCGCCGCACGTGATCATGGCAGGGGGGTTGCTGATCGGTTCGGCGGGCGCATGGCTGCTGCGGAATATCGGCGCCATGACACCATACGACGCGATTTTGCCTGGCCTGGTTCTGCTGCCGTTCGGCATCGGTCTGGCCGTGCCGATCATGACCACGGTGGTGCTCGGCACGGTCCCACGCTCCCGCGCTGGCATTGCCTGCGGCGTCCTGAATTCGGTGCGCCAGGCCGGCGGCGCCATCGGCGTTGCCCTGTTCGGCGCACTGATGGCGAGCAGCGGATCCGGCATTGCCGAGGCTTTCACCGTCTCGGCCGGACTGCTCACAGCCGGCGCCGCGATCGCCGCCGGCTTCATCCGCCAGGATCGAGTGGCTATGCTGGATGTCGCAGTGCGGCGCGTTGGCGGCCGCGGATGATGGACAGCAAAGGGCTTCCCGCAATGATCCGCTATTTGAAGAAGGGCGCTTCCGAAACGGAAAGGCTGGAAGCCGACCGTAAAGTCCGGCAGACCGTCGAAGCAATTCTCGATGACATCGCCGCACGAGGCGACGTGGCGGTCCGGGAGCTGTCAGCGAAATTCGACAAGTGGGAGCCTGAATCGTTCCGCCTGTCCGCTGCCGAAATCCAGCACCTGATTGACAGCCTGCCGGTGCAGGTGATCGAGGACATCAAATTCGCCCAGGCACAGATCCGCCGCTTCGCCGGGGTCCAGAAGAGCGCGCTGTGCGATGTGGAAGTTGAAACACTTCCCGGCGTGAGGCTCGGTCATCGCAATATTCCCGTCGCCAGTGTGGGATGTTACGTGCCGGGCGGACGCTATCCGATGGTCGCCTCCGCGCATATGTCGGTGCTGACCGCGAAGGTCGCTGGCGTGAAGCGTGTCGCCGCCTGTACGCCACCGCTCAACGGTGTGCCACCCGCCGCGACGGTTGCCGCCATGTCGCTGGCCGGTGCCGACGAGATTTACCTGCTAGGCGGCATCCAGGCCGTTGCCGCCATGGCACTTGGCACGTCCAGCATCCCGGCGGTCGATATGCTGGTCGGCCCGGGCAATGCCTTCGTCGCCGAAGCGAAGCGTCAGTTGTTCGGTCGCGTCGGCATAGATCTGCTCGCCGGTCCGACCGAGACGCTGATCATCGCCGACGACACGGCCGATGCGGAAATGTGCGCCACCGATTTGCTGGGACAGGCGGAACATGGCCCGACATCACCGGCGGTTCTGCTGACCACATCGGCGAAGATTGCCGACGGCATTCAGGCGGAGATCGACCGGCAGTTGACTCGCCTGCCGACCGCAGACGTGGCCGGCATGGCATGGCATGATCATGGCCAGGTGATCCTATGCGACACAGACGAGGAGATGGTCGCCGAAGCCGATCGCATCGCGTCGGAACATGTGCAGGTGCTGACGCGCGAGCCGCGATGGTTTCTGCGGCGGATGACGAATTATGGGTCCCTGTTCCTGGGGAAAGAAACCAATGTGGCATACGGCGACAAGGTGATCGGCACAAACCATACGCTGCCGACAAAGCGCGCTGCGCGCTATACTGGCGGGCTCTGGGTCGGGAAGTTCCTGAAGACGGTGACGTATCAGGAGGTTAGCGCCGAGGCGACGGCGATGATCGGGGAGTATTGCTCGAGATTGTGCGCGATTGAGAACTTTGCCGCGCACAAGGAGCAGGCGGACCTGAGGGTAAGGCGTTACGGCGGTAAGAACGCTTAAGCAATCGCACCCGCGGCTGGTGTGGCGTTGCGTCACGAGTCGGCCAACGCGAGACGCGGAGCATCAAGGGTGAGGGTGGAACGTGCGGAACGCACCACCCTCAGCCCGCTGCTTCTTGGTTCGACGTTCCGCTTCCTGGGTGATGCTGTTTACCCGCCCACCCACGACAAGTCGCCCTCCTCCTCGAGATTTTGCAGCCGATCGAACATTTTCCCCGCGTCCGCGCCATAGCGTCCGCGGGTCAAAGTCACGAACTTGTCGCGCAGCTCCGCCGAGCTGAGCGGGCGAGCTGGTGTGCCGTTGAATTCTTCCACTTCGCGCGTCAGTGACTCCCCGCTCTTCAGCATAATCGTGACGATAGCGGCGCCGGCGACCTTCGTGGGCGGTTCTGCGGCCCGCACCTTGACGCGCGCGCAAAGCGCGCGGATCCCGGCGTCGCGCAACACACCGTCGTCGAATGACGCGGGGTCGCGCGGATCACGATAAGCCGCCAATGCCACGCAGAACGGAATGGAATACTGCGCCATCATGATATCGGTCGGATCGGGGATGTTGTTCACCGTCGCCATCCGTTCCGTGCCTCGCACGTCGATCCGGTCTACCTCTTCGCCGGCAAATTTATGCTCTGCCTGCAGCTCCAGCACCGCTTGCACCGCGGTATGCGCAGTTGCGTGCATCGGAAAACGCTTCAGGCACAACGTCATCGTCTCCCAGCGCTCGCCCAACCCACGTGTCAGGTCCGCCACGTCATGATCGGGACAAAACACCCTCAGGAAACCGGCTTCGCCTTCCAGCACGCTGCGCGGGCCGGTGAACCCGCCCTCGGCGAGGCTTGCCGCCAGTATGCCACCTTCCGACGCTCGGCCGAGGTGCAGCCGCTTCACCATCGCGCCGGTACCGGAGCGAGCAAATTCCATCAGCCCTCCTGCCAGTGAGCCCGCGATACCGATCGCGTTTGTCATAGCGGTCGCATTCAGCCGCAGCAGATGCGCGGCCGCGACCGCGGCGCCGAACGGGCCGGTGGTGCCCGGTGCGTGAAAGCCGTGATGTTCGTTGCTGTGTTTGGTCGCGTGGCCGATGCGGTACATGACTTCGTAGCCGGCAACGACGGCGGTGATCAAGTCACCGCCACTGTTGCCACGTTCCTGCGCGACCGCCAGTGCAGCCGGCAGTAATGTGCCACCGGGATGTACGCCAACGCCGGGCCTTGTCAGGTTGTCCGACTCGAAGGCGTGCGCCATCGTGCCATTGGCTAGTGCCGCGGCCGGAGCTTTCACGGATGGACCTTCCGAACCCAGAATACGGCAACGCCCGCCTACGCCGATGCGCTGCGCATAGTCGATGACGATACGGCTCCACGGCATGCCGTTGCCCAGCACTATCACCGCGACGGTGTCGGCGATACAGTCCTTCGCTCGCTGCACCACCTGCGGCGGGATGTCCTCATAGCGCAGCTTCGCCGCATATTCAGCAAGTTGGACTGTCTCGTTGGCCATTGCGCAACTCCTTCGCACGCTGTCACTTTGTGCCGAACAACCGGTCCCCGGCATCGCCGAGACCGGGGTGGATGTAGCCACGTTCATCCAGACCCCGGTCGATCCCGGCCGTGAACACGGGTACATCGGGATGTGCGGCGCGGAAAACCTGCAGCCCTTCCGGTGCGGCAATCAAACAGGCGAAGCGGATTTGCGTCACGCCGGCTTTCTTCAGTAGTACCACCGCCGCACAGGCGGAGTTGCCGGTAGCCAGCATCGGATCAACGACCACGACGAGGCGCTCATGCACGTCCTCGGGCAGCTTCACGTAGTACTGAACCGGCTGCAGCGTCGCATGGTCGCGGTACATCCCGATGTGTCCGACGCGCGCCGAAGGCACCAGGTCGAGCATTCCATCAAGGATGCCATTCCCGGCACGCAGGATCGACACGAAGCACAGTTTCTTGCCAGCCAGTCGCGGCGCCTCCATGGGCTCCAAAGGCGTGTCGATTTCCACCATCTCCAGCGGAAGTGGGCGGGTCACTTCGTAAGCCATCAGCAGGCTGATCTCACGTGCGAGCTGGCGGAACTGTGCGGTTGGCGTGCAGCGATCGCGCAGCAGTGTCAGCTTGTGCTGTACCAGCGGATGATCGACCAGCGTCACGTTCGGATATTCTGTCATTGCAGCTGCTCCGTTATGCGGCGGGGGTCGCAGGTCGCATGGGCCGCGGATATCGCCGGAGCGAGTTCGTCAAGGTCGCGACCTCGCGGTTGGAACTTCAGGCCTGTCACCGCATAGATGCCCAGAACAACACCGCACGGATTAACGCCGCACGCCCCGATGCCAGAAATGTTCCATGAAGGCCAAGTGTGGCGATTCCCGTGGGCACGGCCCGATCGGGTCACGACATTGGTTCGCGGCATGACGTCCGCGCCTTCCTCTTCGTCACTGCTTCGGCGCGGCGCACTTCGCAATGACACCGCCGCTTATGCCGCGCGACGCACCCGCTCCCGTTCCGTCCCGTCGGACGTGGTGACCCGGCGCATGTCGCGGGGGAAGCGTTCGTCGAACGGCAGGCCGCGATGCAACGAGCGGCGATTGTCCCACATCACCAGGTCACCAACCTGCCAGGTGTGGCGATACGTCGTGACGACGCGCGTCGCCAGTTCGATCAGCTCCAGCAGCAGCAGTCGCCCGTCCGCCAGCTCCATGCCTATAATGTGTGACGCGTGCGACGCAACGTAGACCGACTTCCGTCCCGTGCGCGGATGCGTGTTCACCAATGGCTGTACCACGGGCGGCAGCGCGGCGCGTTCCTCCGGCTTGAAGTCGGTAAAGCCGAGCACGGCGCGTGAATGCATCAGGCTGTGCTCAGCCCGGAGTCCTTCTATCATTGCCTGCCGTTCGGGACTGAGCGCCTCATACGCAGCGCAGGTGTCGGCGAATTCCGTTTCTCCCGCACCAAGGGGCCCTGCCGGTGGCACCGCATGCGCATAGAGCAGCGAAAATCCGCCGCGCGGCAAGCGGAACGAACTGTCCGTGTGCCACAGCCGATTGCCGAGGTTGACCATGCGATGTCGCGCATTGCCGGTCTGCGGTTGCCCGGTGTCAGCATCGAGGTTCGATACGTCCGCGATCTCCGGACGCTGCAGCCGCAGCTTCACCTGCTCGCTGTAGGAGAAGACGTAGCGTTCCGGCTGGCCGAAATTCTCCGTGAAGGCGATCTGCTGCGCGTCGGTCAAGCGCTGGCCACGGAATACTAGAATCGCATGCTCGTCCGCTGCGTCCCACAGCGCGTCCATGTCGGCAGGGCTAATCAGTCGGGACGTGTCGAGCCCGTCGATCTCGGCCACAAAGTCCGGGCGGAT
>JASHVB010000233.1 GCA_030039695.1 Acetobacteraceae bacterium | reverse complement strand
ATGGCAAGACAAGCCAGACCCTAAAGGGGACGGCTATCGCTGTGCGAGAATGAACTGCCGGCGGAATGGTAGCAGCGTGGCACCGTCGGCACGGCGCGGATAGTGGGGGCGCAACGCCTCGGCATAGGCGGCGCGGTAAGCGGCGCGTAGGGCCGGCGGCAGGCGATCGAGAAATGGCCGCAGGCTGCTGCCGGCGGCCCATTCGACGACAGCGTCAGCGCCCTGCAGCACGTGCAGGTAGGTCGTCTCCCACAGCTCGAGTGTTGTCACCCGCGGACGCAGCAAGTCGTAATAGGCGCCCGCACTGAGGATGCTGCGCGCGAAATCGGTGCCGCGCAGCGCGTCGGCCCAGGGACCGTGTGCGGCGACCTCGTTCTGCAGGGCGCGCAGCGGCGCGTCGTGCATCGCCGGCATCTGCACCGCCAGCACGCCCTCGGGCGCCAGGCGAGACACCAGGCGTGGGAACAGCGTGTCGTGGTGTGTCACCCAGTGCAGCGCGGCGTTGGAATAGATCAGGTCCGCCGGCGCCTCCGACGTCCACGTCGAGAAATCGCCCTGCTCGAACCGGCAGCCCGGCGCAGCCTCGCGCGCCTTGGCCAGCATTTCGTTCGAGCCGTCCACGCCGAGGATATCAGCCTCGGGAAAGCGCTGGCGTAGTATGGCGGTAACGTTGCCGGCGCCGCAGCCCAGATCGATCACGCGTGTGGGCGCTGTCAGTGGCACCTGCGCCAGGAGATCGAGCGCGGGGCGCAACCGCTCACCGGAAAACCTCAGATACTGAGCGGGATCCCAGACCGCGGCGGCGATAGACATATCAGAAATGGCCCTCAATGCGGTCGAAGTACCGCTTGATCACGTAGATGGCGTAACCGATGGCCGCGATGAAGACGGCCAGGCCGAGGCCTGTCATGGTTCCGCCTTCGGCCGATGCAGCCACGAATAGGGCACCGATGCCGACAACGACCGCCGCCAGCAGCATCAGCCACTCGTTCAACTCCATCATCGTTGCACCTTTCTGCCGACCGCGTGCGCGCGGCCCCTATACGTCCGGGTTCTCCGTTGGCGCAATGCTGACTAGTCGGCGGCGGCGGGCACGCTGTCGGTCCCGGTGGCCACCGCCGTGCGGCCGGCCTTGAACAACTCAGACAAGAACGCAGGTTCGCCGTTGAATTTCGAGGAGATGGGCAGGTCAAGCAGGGCCTCGTCGGCGTCGTAAGTGGTCACCCGCAGGGATCGAGGCAGCGCGGCGAGCTCCGCTGCCAGCACGTTGTGGCAGGCAATCTCATTCAGTCGGTTCATGATCTCCATGGGTGTGGATGGCGTGCCGGGACGGCGGGCCGGTTGGGCCCGAATCAAAACAAGCTCGGCGGGCAGCGTGGGGGCCAACAAGGGCGAGAGTGGCGGGTTGCCGGCATAGCCACCGTCCCAATAGGCGCGCCCGCCGATCCGCACCGCGGGAAAGACGAAGGGCAGGCAGGCTGACGCGAGCAACACGTCCACGGTGATAGCGGCGTTGTCGAACAAGACTGCCTGGCCGGTTTCGACATCGGTCGCCGCGACAATGAGGCGCGGCGCACGTGGATCGGTGAGCAGGGAGGGATCCAGCAGCTCGGCAAGCAGGCGCCGCAGCGGATTGTGGCCAAACGGGTTGAGCTGGGCCGGTGAGAACAAGCGCATCGCCATCTCGAATCCCTGCCAGACGATCGAATTGGACAGGTCCCAGCCCCAGAGCCAACGCTCAAGCGGGCCGTTCTGCAGTGGACTGAGCCGGTGCGCCTGAGCAACGCGCTGCCACAGGCGTCGCATTTCGGCACGCGCTCCGGCATCGCCGTCACGGACCAGACCCTGCACCAACATGCAGCCGAGAATCGCGCCCGAGGAGACGCCGCAGACGGCACCGACCTGAAGGCCGTCCTCCAGCAGCTTGTCCAGGACGCCCCAGGTGAAGGCTCCGTGTGCGCCGCCGCCTTGCAGGGCGAGGGCGACGCCCGCGCGGGGCGCTCGCGGTTTCGTCATATGGCGAAAATGCCGCGGGGCGAGACGAACGGCAATGGGCGCGCACGTGGTAAGCCGCGGTGGGCCCGTCACTCTCGGTGCTGCGCACCTCGACCTCTCCCGCGCGCAGCGCGGGAGAGGATTGCGAAATCAGTGCGTCGCGCGGGCGGCTTCGGCACCGGCGCGGTGCCGGCCCGCTTGGGCAGGCTCGGCGGTGATGTGCATCGCCGTCGCGGCGTCGCGCAGGATGGTACGCAGTTCGCGCAGGAACGCCATGCCAGTGGCCGTGCGCTGCACCAGCACGCTGCGGCGGTCCAGCGGATCGGTCTTGCGGCGGACCAGGTCGAATTCCGATAGCCGGTCCAGCGCGCGGGTGATTGCCGGCTTCGATACGCCCAGCTTGGCGGCGAGGCCGCGCACGGTCTGCGCCTCGCTTTCCAGATAGCAGGTCAGGAAAACGCCGAGCTGACGGGCCGACAAATCCGGGCCGTCACGGCGCACGAGCTCAACAATCGCGGTCCGAAGAACGCCGGCCAGGCCGTCGCTAACTTCATTGCTCATCATCACCAAATCTCCCGAAGGGGGCGGGCCGTCATCGCCCGACCTGATTCGCGGCCTCGTTGCGATAGTTGCCTTGATGCACAGTCGAGTCTCGTAACGAGTGGTTGAACCGCGAGATCGTGTTCCGTTGTTCGCTTGACCGGATGGGCGACATGCCGCGCGTGGCGCCGTGCATGGTGACCGGGCGGCGGGTGACAAGCCCGCCAGGGGTGCGGCGCCACCTCACCGCTCCGGTCGCCATCCTGCGCCTCCCAGCGGCAGGAATTGCAGGTTGCGCCCGCGCTGGTGTCGCGAGATATGCCGCCATATTACGAAGCCGTCAGGACGCGCGGCGACCGATCACAAGCCCGCGACAGGGCTCACGGCGCTCCAAACGCAAACCGCGGCCAATCGGGCATGTCGCCCCGGGCCGCGGCAGATCCGGTGATGGGACGTATCGACGCGGACGGTCAGAAGCCCTCGCGCTCCAGGCGCTTGCGCTCAAGCTTGCGGGCACGACGCACGGCCTCAGCCGCCTCGCGAGCGCGACGCTCCGACGGTTTTTCATAGTGTCGCCGCAGTTTCATCTCGCGGAAGATTCCCTCCCGCTGCATCTTCTTCTTGAGCGCCTTCAGCGCCTGATCGACGTTGTTGTCACGCACGAGTACTTGCACTTGGCCGCCTTCTCCTCTTCCGGTTGATGGCCCTCGCCAATCGAGGCCCGCACAATAGCGCCGCAGCCGGGTGACCCGGCGCGGGGACGTGCGCTATAACACGGGTCCGAATGAATTCCAAACCACGGAGAGCGCATGGCCATCCTGAAGATCGCGCGCATGGGCCATCCCGTTCTGATCCGCCCCTGCGCACCGGTGGCGGATCCTGGCGCGCCTGAAATCCGCCGCCTGGTCGCCGACATGATCGAGACCATGGAGGACGCACCCGGCGTCGGCCTCGCCGCCCCGCAGGTGCATGTGCCGCTGCGGTTGTTTGTGTTCCGGATTCCGGGAGAGCGCAACGGGCTGGATCCTGACGATCTCGCGGTCGGGAATTCCGTGCTGATCAATCCACAACTGGAACTTCTGTCGGAGGAGCGGGTGTTGAGCTGGGAAGGATGCCTTTCGATTCCTGGCCTGCGCGCGGCGGTGCCGCGTGCGCCCCGGGTCCGGTACCAGGGGGTGGATTGCGACGGGAACGTCGTGGCCCGGGAGGTTTCCGGGTTCCACGCGTACGTGGTCCAGCACGAATATGACCATCTTGATGGCGTTCTCTATCCGATGCGCATGACGGATTTCCGGTTGTTCGGGTTCAATGAGGAGCTGAACCGGCTGGCCATCGCGCAACAATGACGCCGCGCACAGACCGCCTCGCCGGTCATGTCTCCGACGCGACGAAGTCGTACAAATGGACCGACTCATGCGCAGCAACATCGACGTCGACGACATGCTGCGCGCCAAGGCTATCGGCCAGTCGACGAAGAAGACGGGCAGCGCGAGCGGGGTTGGCGCTGGCCGGCATGCCCATCCTCGGCTCGGACGGCCGCTGGCTGCGATGCGGCGGGGGCGGCACACGCCGTCGCAACTGTGATCGTCGTTGGGCCGAGCTCCGGCAGTTAGCACTCCCGAAGCACCGCCGACCAGCCGATGGATCAACCGAATGTCACC
This sequence comes from Acetobacteraceae bacterium, assembly GCA_030039695.1. Next base: position 3,713 of record JASHVB010000233.1, on the reverse strand, counting down.
CGCGGGGCAATCGCGAAGCAGTTGGACAATGGCAGGCGATACCACACGGTTAACCACCACCTGCCGGGTCGCGTTGGATAGTTCGATTTGGCTCGCACCGTTGCGCGGCCAGGCAATGCAGCGGTGCTGAGCTGCTGGGGCTCGCCCGGAACAACCACGAACAGATCCTGCTCGAGGTCCCACTCTAGACATTTCAGGGCGCACGCGATGACGCATACGTCTTCCTGGATCGAACCGAACCTTCGTCGCGCCCTGATCGCACCCATGCCCGAGGAGACCGTCGTGACGCAGGCGGCGAGACACGACCGGCGTTTTCGACCGCGGGACGTCAGGGTTCGCAAGGCGATCGGGATGACGATCGGCACAATTTGTCTCCTCGGCGGCCGTGCGCCCGGCACGACCACCGGGTTGTCGAGCCGCTTGCTGGGCGTCTCGGCCGGCCTGTGGCGTCGATGTCGTGACTGCATGCAGCCGTTGCACGATGGCGCGATCGGCGCGAGAACGACCGTATGCACCGCGACATAGACCGCGAGACGCACGCTATCGACTGCCGTCCGCCCGTGCCCTTGCCGCGACCGCACGGGCGGTTCGACGCGCATCGATGATCCCGCCCCCCGAACGCAGTGCCGAACGTGACGCTGCCCTAGAGGCCATGCTGCCCCACGTGCCGTTCGACGGCTGGACCACCCGTGCCCTGCGCATCGGTCTGGCACAGATCGGCGAATCGCCGGAGGACGCCCCGCTGCTGTTCCCCGGCGGCGCGCCCGACATGATCGAGGCGTTCTGCGACTGGGCAGACCGCCGCATGGAAGCCGCCGCTGGCGCCGTACTGAACCCCGACATGCGTCTGTCGTCGCGCGTGCGAACGGTCATCGCGCTGCGGCTGGCGCAGAACCGCCCTTACCGCGAGGCGGTGCGGCGTGCGGTGGCCCTGCTGGCACTGCCGCGCCACGCGCGGCTGGCGGCCGCCTGCATGGCGCGCACAATCGATGCGATCTGGCACACGGCGGGCGATGAGGCAGCGGATTTCTCCTGGTACACCAAGCGCGCGATCCTGAGCGCCATCTACTCGGCGACGTTGCTGTATTGGCTGCGCGACGCGGGCGAGGATGACTCGGCGACGCTGGCGTTCCTCGACCGGCGGCTGGCAGGTCATGCGCGACTGAACCGCTGGATGCGGCGGGTCGAGGGCTTGGTGGTGCGGTTGCGGCCGGCATGACATGAGGTCATGCATGGCAAGGACCGCAGGGCAGAAGCGACGTCCCGCGGGGGCACTGCTTCCGCCCTTTGGCCCTGGCAATGGTCGTTATGCGGCGATCTTCTCCGCGCGCACGTCCTTAATGTCGCGGAATGAAATCTCCGGCACCTGTTCCTCGGCACGCCGCATCATGAATGCCGAAGTCGCAAGGAACACGGGATCGCCGTCCACGTCGTCCGCCATCGCGCTGCGGTTGGCGGCGACAAAGCGTGTCAGCGCCGCCTTGTCCGACGACGAAATCCAGCGGGCAAGCGTGTAGGGCGAGGTCTCGAACCCAACCCCCACCCCGTACTCCGCGCCCAGCCGCGCCTGCAGCACGTCGAGCTGCAGCGTGCCGACCACACCGACCAGCGGCGGGGCGCCGTCCTGCGGGCGGAACAACTGCACCACGCCCTCTTCCGCGAGTTCGTGCAGCGCCTGGCGCAGCTTTTTCGCCTTCATCGCGTCGTCCAGCCGTACGCGACGCAGGATTTCCGGGGCGAAATAAGGAATGCCAACGAAGTTGAGGTCCTCGCCCTCGGTCAGCGTGTCGCCGATGCGCAGCGTGCCGTGGTTGGGAATTCCGACGACGTCACCGGCGAATGCCTGATCGGCAATCTCGCGTTCGCGGGCGAAGAAAAATTGTGGCGCGTGCAGCGGGATCTGCTTGCCGGTGCGCACCTGCTTCAGCTTCATGCCGCGCGTCAGGCGCCCCGAGCAGATGCGAGCAAAGGCGATGCGGTCGCGATGGTTGGGATCCATGTTCGCCTGGATCTTGAACACCAGCGCGGTGAGGTTAGGTTCGGTGGCGTTCACGATACGCGTATCGGCATGCTGGGCGCGCGGCGGCGGGCCGTATTCCGCCAGACCGCGAAGCAGATCCGTGATGCCGATGCCCTTGATGGCACTGCCGAAATAGACCGGCGTGAGATGACCGGCGTTGAAGCCGTCGCGATCGAACTCCGGCAGTGCGGTGCGGACCAGGTCGACTTCGTCGCCGAGTGCCGCCAGCCGTGGATCGGACTGCGGCAGCGGCGCGGTCAGGTGTAGCTCGCGCGCGCGCAGATCATAGGTGCCGGCGAATGTGGTGGCGCGGCCGACCGGCCAGGTCACAGGCGCGGTGTCGAGCGCGAGCGTCGCCGCGATCTCGTCCAGCAGCTCGATGGGGTCGCGCGATTCGCGATCCATCTTGTTGATGAATGTGACGATGGGGATGTCGCGCAGACGGCAGATTTCAAACAGTTTGCGGGTACGCGCCTCGATGCCTTTGGCGGCGTCGATCACCATGACTGCGGAATCGACCGCGGTCAGCGTGCGGTAAGTGTCCTCCGAGAAATCCTCGTGCCCAGGCGTGTCGAGCAGGTTGAACACGCAATTGTCGTGCTCGAACGTCATGACCGAGGTCACGACGGAGATGCCGCGCTCGCGCTCGATGTTCATCCAGTCGGAGCGGGTGCGGCGACGCTCGCCCTTCGCGCGAACATTGCCGGCGAGCTGGATGGCGCCGCCGGCGCGCAGCAAGTGCTCCGTCAGCGTGGTCTTGCCGGCGTCGGGGTGCGAGATGATCGCGAAGGTGCGGCGGCGAGTCATCTCGGCAGCGGGATCGTTGCTCATGGGCCCTCACGCAAAGGCGCCGGGATCGGGACCCCGGCGCCACAAGCGGTCATATAGGATCGGACGGCTGCGGCCAAAACCAGCGCCGCCACGAGAATCAAACCGAATCGGCCAGTTGACGGTGCCGAAGTGACGCCACCAGACTGACTTGCCACCCGAATCTCACGAGTGAGACAATCGCGGAGCGGCTAGAAAATAGCGCGCAAGTCTGGACGGTCAGCCTCAAACGACCGGATTAGGGATTAATCCTCGCCGCTGAGTACGATCTGGTTTTCCGACATGACGCGCTCGTGGCCGTCCTGGGCATGCCGAACCCTGTACTGGCAGACATTGCCCTCGACCGGCAGCTTGCGCACGACCGTATAGACGCCCGCCGGCACATCACCGTCGAACCGACTGCCGATGAAGCGCACGCGGTCGCCCACCGCAAACTTGTGCGAGACCATGTCCGTCCTCTCCAGCGGAAGCCGCCGACGCCGCGACCAGCGGCGCCGGATGCCCCGCCTTACGCGATCTTCAAATTCACTGCCGCGGTCTTACCCTGCCGGCCCCGCTCGACGTCGTAGGTCACCTTCTGGCCTTCATTCAGTCCGCGAAGCCCGGCCTGTTCCACCGCCGAGATGTGCACGAACACGTCGCTCGCCCCATCATCCGGCCGGATAAATCCGTAACCCTTCTGCGCGTTGAACCACTTGACTGTACCTGCTGACATAAAGTCGCTCCGATGATCTCGGCGACCCGCACCATGCGAGCCGTGTTACTTTGCTATGGGAGAAGCACCGGATGCGACGTAGTCGCGGTCTTAGGCACGCATAACCCCACGGCGAAAAGTGCCGATCAGCCCAATATAGGGATTGTCCTC
>JASHVB010000232.1 GCA_030039695.1 Acetobacteraceae bacterium | reverse complement strand
CGTCAGCCACGCGACGAATGTGGTGGAGCATCCGGAGCTGGTGGCGGAACGCATTCTGCGCTTCACGCGCATTGTCGGGCGGGAGCGGGTGATCGCGTCGACCGATTGCGGCCTTGGCGGGCGGGTACACCCGCAGATCGCCTGGGCCAAGCTGGAGGCGTTGGCCGAGGGCGCGGCGCTGGCCAGTCGAGAACTTTGGCACTGAGGCGACGCAACGTTATTCGCGAGGACCGCGGTGATGCAGCTGAAGAAGGGTTACAAACAGCTCCTGGCCGAAGCGGACGCGGAAATCCAGACGCTCCGGGTTGATGACGCGATTGCGCTGCATGGCAAGGACGATGTTCTGTTCGTCGATCTGCGCGATCCGCGCGAGTTAGAGCGTGAGGGCCGGATGCCCGGCGCCTTCCATTGCACGCGCGGCATGCTCGAATTCTGGATCGATCCGGAAAGCCCTTACCACAAGCCGATGTTCGCCGATGATAAGCAGTTCGTATTCTTCTGCGCGGGCGGCTGGCGTTCGGCACTGGCGGCGAAGACGGCGCAGGACATGGGGCTGGAGAAAGTTGCGCACATTGAGGGCGGATTCGGCGCATGGCGCAAGGCCGGCGGTCCGGTCGAGGCACCCAAGCCGCGGGAGTGAGCTGCGAAGGGTGACTGTGCGCCTCGGCAGCGCTCCGCTACTGCTGGTCGAATGACACACCTGCTCCGCTGCATCCCCGTTCTGGTTTTCCTGCTCGCCGGCGCCGCCGCGGCCCAGTCTCCGCATCATGCGAGGTCAGACGCCGTTTCCGTTGCCCCCACGGAGGCTGACGTCCCAAGATTCCCGCCGCGCGTGACAACCCACCACAAGTTGCAAATGGGCGCAGGCTCGCTGAATTTCGCGGCAACCGCGGACACCATCCGGCTGACCGATGACAACGGCAAACCGCGCGCCGAACTCGCTACCATCGCCTACCAGGAAGAAGGCACCGACCCGGCAAAGCGCCCGGTCACCTTCGTGTTCAACGGCGGCCCCGGCATGGCGTCAGGTTGGCTGCAGGTCGGTGCGGTCGGACCCTGGCGCATTGCGGTTGATGGCGACGGTGGGATTCCCTCGGCATCGCCGGCACTCGTGCCGAATGCCGATACCTGGCTGGACTTTACCGACCTCGTGTTCATTGACCCGCCCGGCACCGGCTATTCCTGGGTCCGACAGGATGCGCAGCGCCAGTACTTTTCGGTCACCGCAGACATCAACGCGTTGGCCGAGGCCATCCGCCGCTGGCTCGACAGAAACGGCCGCAATCTCTCGGCGAAATACATCCTGGGCGAAAGCTACGGCGGATTTCGTGCGCCGCGTCTGGCGCGCGTGCTGCAATCCGAATTCGGCGTCGGCGTCTCCGGTCTGGTGATGATCTCGCCGCTGCTCGATCTGCACCAGGAAAGCGAATCCTTCGACCCCTTCCGCTGGGTTGATCACCTGCCCTCGGAGGTCGCCGCCGCCCGCGCGCTCAAGGGTCCGGTCGACCGCGGATCCGTCGCCGATGCGGAACGCTACGCTGCGACCGATTACATCGTCGAGCTGCTGCGCGGGGAGCACGATTCAGCGGCTATCGCCCGCATGTCGGACCGTGTGGCGGCGCTGACCGGGTTCGATCCGGCCCTGGTGCGCCGCTTTCATGGCAGGCTTGATCCAGACGTGTTCGAGCAGGAGCTGGACCGGGCGCAGCACAAGGTCGCCAGCCAGTACGATGCCACGATCACGCGTGGCGACCCCAACCCCCATCGGCCCTATAGCTTCTACCCCGATCCTGTGCTGGAAGGACTCAAGGCGCCGATCAGCAGCGCGATGGTGGAAATCTACACAAACAAGCTGAACTGGCGGCCGGATGCCCTGTACCGTTTGTCCGACGACGCTGCGTTCGCTCAGTGGGATTGGGGGCGCGGGATGGGCCGGGTGGAGTCGATCAGCGCCATGCAGTCGGCCCTGTCACTCGATCCTGACCTGCATATCCTGATCGCACACGGCTTGTTCGATCTGCGCACGCCATATTTCGCCACGGTACGGATTCTGCGTAGCCTACCCGACGTCGATCCGCCGGGTCGCATCCGCCTCGTGGTCTATCCCGGCGGGCATATGTTCTACATACGCGATGTTGCCCGCCGCGCGCTGCACGATGACGCACGTGCGATGTTCAACCAGTAAGCCTCAATCCCACGACTTGTGGAAACCCGGCGCGCTCAAGATCAACATCGCTGCCCGCCAACAATGCCATTGCGCCCGGTTCGGACCGCGGCTCGCTCACGCCGAGGCGTTGCAAGAAAACCGCGCGGATCGCACCCCCGAACAGCACAATGGATTGATATCGGCGCACCCTCATGCACGATGCGACGACGGCGTGGGTCCTGCGCGGCCGAGGCTGGTGTAAGGCCGCCTCTTTGTCGCCCGATGGCTTTGTGGTTAATCCCCGCTCGGGACAAGGAGACCACACATGCCAGTCGTCGAAACCGAACGCCACGGGCAGATCCTGGTCGTGCGGATGAACCGTCCGGAACGGCTGAACGCGCTCAATCACGCGCTGCGCACAGAGCTTGCCGAGACCTGGACGGCCTTTCGCCAGGACAACGACCTGGAGGTCGCGATCTTCACGGGTGCCGGTCGCGCGTTCTGCGCCGGCGAGGACATGAAGGAGTCGCTGCAGAACGGCGCACCGGGCGGTCGCCAGCCAGCCATCGAAGACCCGTTCATGTCGGGTGCGCTGGAGAAGCCGGTAATCGCTGCGGTGAACGGCTTCGCGATGGGCGGCGGTTTCATGCTGGTGGAGCGGACTGACCTGCGCGTCGCGGTGCGCAGCGCCATCTTCGAGGTATCGGAAGCGAAACGCTGGTTGCTCGGCGGCTACAATCACGGCCACATCGCCAATCTGCCCTATCCCATCGCGATGGAAATGGCGCTGGGCTTTCGCTTCAACGCCGAGCGATTCTACCAGGTGGGTTTTCTCAATCGGCTGGTGGAGCAGGAGGAGTTGATGCCCAGCGCATTGGCGATGGCCGAGCACCTGTTGACGCTGCCTCCAGCGTCGCGTGTCAACACGGTGCACATGATGCGGCAGATGCGTCCCCTCCCGTCGGCGCCGATGCAGCGCCTCGCGGCGGCGCTCCACGAGCACGGGGCGAAGAGCGATCTCATGGAGTCACGTGCGGCGTTTGCGGAGAAGCGTGCGCCAAAGTTCAAAGGTTGGGACGATCCGCACGACCGCTATCGGTTACCCAAGGTGGAGGCGGCGCAGTAGCGAAACCCCGGCGCTATTGCCACGATGCGTGGGACCCCGACGGTCCCAGCTTATTTCAACGCGCAGCACGAGGATCTAGAGACAACATCCTCGTGCTTTTGTGCTTTGAGGTTTGAAGGGCCTGGATCCTCAGCGGTCCCTGCGGTTGTCGCCACCGTTCGACCGAGACAGCAACCGAGAAACCGGACCTTGCGTCCGCAGATTGTCAGCGTCCTTCCCCGAATACCCGGGCAAAGATGGCGTCGACCGCTTGCATATGCTTCCCCGCGTCCAGCGCAGCTTCCAGCGCTGGCCGCGACACGCGCCCGATCACCTCAGGATCCGCCAGCAGATTGTCATGGAAGGTGCGGGCGTGCGGCTTGCCCAGAGCTTCCCACGTTGCCATCGCGTTGCGCTGCACGATGCGGTACGCGTCCTCGCGCAAGATCCCTGCGCGCGTCAATGCCAGCAGCACTTCGCCCGAGTGGACCACGCCACCGAGGCTCTCCAGGTTGGCCGTCATCCGCTCCGGATACACGACCAGGCGCTGCATCATCCCGGCCAGCCGCGCCAGGGCGAAATCGAGCGCGATCGTCGCGTCCGGCGCGATGACCCGCTCGACCGAGGAGTGCGAAATGTCGCGCTCGTGCCACAGTGTGACATTCTCCAGCGCCGGCACGACCGCGGCGCGCACGATGCGCGCGAGTCCGGTCAGGTTCTCGCTCAGCACCGGATTGCGCTTGTGGGGCATCGCGCTCGAACCTTTCTGGCCCGGATGGAAGAACTCCTCCGCTTCGCGGACTTCGCTGCGCTGCAGATGACGCACTTCGGTCGCAAGCCGCTCGATTCCTGCCGCGATGACGCCCAGCGTCGAAAAGAACATGGCATGCCGATCGCGCGGCAGCACCTGCGTGGACACCGGCTCCGGCGCAAGGCCCAGGTGCTCCGCGACATACGCCTCCACCCGCGGATCCAGATGCGCGAACGTGCCCACCGCACCAGACACCTGCGCCACCGCGATCTCGGCCCGCGCCGCCACCAGCCGCGCGCGGTCACGTGTGAACTCCGCGTAGTGGCCCGCCAGCTTCAATCCAAACGTCGTCGGTTCGGCATGGATGCCGTGGCTGCGCCCGATGGTCAGCGTATATTTATGCTCCAGAGCGCGCGTTTGCAGCGCCGCCTGCACGGCCTCGATGTCCGCAAGCAGAATGTCGGCAGCCTGCGTCAGCTGCACCGACAGGCAGGTGTCCAGCACATCCGAGCTGGTCATGCCCTGATGCACAAAGCGGCTGTCCGGTCCGACCGACTCGGCGAGCCAGGTCAGGAACGCGATCACGTCATGCCGCGTTTCCCGCTCGATCTCGTCGATCCGGTCGATATCGGCGGGGCCGATAACGTCGATCGCCGCACCGCCGCGTTCGCGGATGTTGCGCGCCGCTTCAGCAGGGATCGCGCCGATCTGCGCCATCGCTTCGGCGGCCAGCGCTTCGATTTCGAACCAGATTCGGTAGCGGTTCTCCGGCGCCCAGATGTCGGCCATCTCGGGCCGGGAATAACGGGGGATCATCGCGTCGCCTCCGCTGCGCCTCGGAATGTGAGCTAGACCGCCGTGCTGGCGTTTGGCAAGCGGCTCCGCCTGGCTGCCGAGGCCCGCTTGCCCAGGTGTCCGGCGGTGCTGGCCGTCCGACTGACCGTGCCGGGCGCACAGACAGAAGGACGCAAGACGCTCGGTGAGGCGATGGCGCAGATCATCCCGGCCGACCTGACTTTGAGCCTCGATAGCGTCCTTGCCGTCGCCGGCGCGATCGCGCGCCGGCCGACGCACGGCGGCTCGAACCGGTCCTGACACGCCGGGGCGGGAGTCCTATGTTCCGATGAACGGCGTCATGGCCGCCCGGTGACGGCCGAGGCAAGGAGAACCCGCACATGCTGAACCCCACCTCTCCGCTTCCCTTGCAGGATCCGAGTCTGTTTCGTCAGGCCAACTACCTCGACGGCAAATGGGTCGAGGCCGACGGCGGCAAGACGCTGATCGTGAAGAACCCCGCCACCGGCGAGGCGATCGGCGAAGTGCCCGCCATGGGGCAGGCCGAAACCCGACGCGCCATCGAGGCGGCCGCGCGCGTCCTGCCAATCTGGCGCGGCATGCTGGCGAAGGAACGCGCAGCCATCCTGCGCAGGCTGAACGATCTGATGCTGGCAAATACCGAAGACCTTGCGGTCATCATGACCGCGGAACAAGGTAAGCCGCTGTCGGAAAGCAAAGGCGAGATCGCTTATGCCGCCAGCTTCATCGAGTGGTTCGCCGAAGAGGGCAAGCGCATCTACGGCGATACAATCCCGCAGAACGCCAAGGGCCGCCGCATCCTGGTGCTGAAGGAGCCGATCGGCGTGTTCGCTGCGATCACGCCGTGGAACTTCCCGAGCGCGATGATCACCCGCAAGGCCGGCCCCGGCTGGGCTGCGGGGTGCACCGGGGTGATCCGCCCTGCGTCGCAGACGCCGTTCAGCGCTCTGGCACTCGCCGTGCTGGCCGAACGTGCGGGCATGCCGCCCGGCGTCTGCAATGTGTTGACCGGGCCATCCGGCCCGATGGGCGACGAACTCACCTCCAACCCGCTGGTCCGCAAGCTGTCGTTCACCGGTAGCACCGAGGTCGGCGCCAAGCTGCTGGCGATGTGCGCGCCGAGCGTCAAGAAGACCAGCATGGAGCTCGGCGGCGACGCGCCGTTCATCGTGTTCGACGATGCGGACCTTGACGCGGCGGTCGCGGGGACGATGGCGAGCAAATATCGCAACACCGGCCAAACCTGCGTCTGCGCCAACCGTCTGCTGGTGCAGGACGGCGTCTATGACGCGTTCACCGCCAAGCTGAAGGCGGCGGTCGAGGCGATGAAGGTCGGTAACGGCATGGAGCCCGGTGTGTCGCAAGGCCCGCTGATCAACGCCGCCGCCGTGCAGAAGGTCGAAGAACACATCGCCGATGCGTTGAAGCGGGGCGCGAGCGTGGTGACCGGGGGGCACCGCCACAAGTTGGGCGGTAATTTCTTCGAGCCCACCGTGCTGGCGAACGTTCCCAACAGCGCGATGATCTTCAAGGAGGAGACCTTCGGCCCTGTCGCTCCGCTGTTCCGGTTCAAGACGGAAGAGGAGGCGATCAAGCTCGCGAACGACACCGAATTTGGCCTCGCATCGTATTTTTACGCGCGCGATGTCGGTCGCATCTTCCGCGTCGCCGAGGCACTCGAATACGGCATCATCGGCATCAACGAGGGGATCATCTCGACCGAGGTCGCGCCGTTCGGTGGCGTAAAGGCCTCTGGCCTCGGCCGCGAGGGATCCAAATACGGGATCGAGGACTATCTCGAGATCAAGTACCTAGCACTCGGCGGCATCGGCACCTGAGTCCTGTCGGCGCGCGGCCTGCGCCGCCTTTGCGGCGTCAGGTCGCACGCGAGGCACCCGGATAGTCCGGGTCGGTGATGAATGGATACGGCCCGGGGAAGCGTTCGACATAGGCCGTGTGCGACACGACACCGCCAACCGGGGTCCAGCGATGCAATTGGAACGCCGGCGGCTCGAACGTGAATGTTGCGGGATCGTGCGGACCAAGCGACAGCTCCACCTGATGCGCCACCGACGGCGCAATTGAAACGATCGCATGCGCTACGCGGGTCACGATCGGCCGGTGGTGGTGGCCGCAGATGACGCGCTCCACCTGGCGGTGGCGGGCGATGACCGCGGCGAACTCCTCCGCGTTGTGCAGATTGATCCGATCCATATGGGCGATCCCGCAGAGGAACGGCGGATGGTGCATCGCCACGATCGTTGGCTTGTCCGGCACCGCCGCCAGCGTGCGGTCGAGAAAGTGCAGCTGCTCCTGGTTCAGATGGCCGTGGGCGGCGCCGGGGACGATCGTGTCGAGCATCACCAGCCGCACCGGATATTCATCGACCGCGTACTGGATGTAATGCGGGTCGTCGGTCACGCCGCGCAGATGGCCGAGTCCCTCACGCAGCGTGTTGCGCCGGTCGTGGTTGCCGGGGATGACGAACACCGGCCGCGTCAGATGTTGGCGCAGCATGGCGGCGAGGTTGCTATATTCCTCGCTTAGTCCCGATTCGGTCAGATCGCCGGTGAGCACGACGACGTCGGGCGCGGGTGTGAACGCAGCCACCACGCGCAAGGCACGCTCAGTGAACATGTTGGTTTCGCTGACCCGGTTGGCGGGCCTGCCGACGGGACGCACGTGCAGGTCGGTGAGCTGGCAGATCAGCATCGACAGGTTCCTTGTCGTGGGGACTGCCTATTGTGGCAGATCTCGCGCAGCTCGTCGCCCCGATCGGATTGCATTGCGCGGTTGACGTCTGCCGCGCATCTTGCCACGCACCGCAACGCCCGTACGCGAAGGACAGAGTGCCATGTCTCTGCCGCTCGGTTATTTGCCGGATACGCATTATCCGGATCCGCGCATCGAGCGACTGGACCGGCGTTTCACGTACAAGCAGGGCAATGCAGCCATCGAACGCATCGCCACTGGCTTCCGCTGGGCTGAGGGGCCGGTGTATTTCGGCGACGGCGGATACCTGCTGTTCAGCGACATTCCCAACAACCGGATCATGCGCTGGTTGGACGAAGACGGACATCTGTCGGTGTTCCGCGCGCCGTCGAACTACAGCAACGGCAACACGCGCGACCGCGAGGGTCGATTGGTCACGTGCGAACATGACGCACGGCGTGTCACGCGCACGGAGATCGACGGCCGGATCACCGTGCTGATCGACCGGTTCGACGGCAAGCCGCTCAATGCACCAAACGACGCGGTGGTGGCATCCGATGGTGCAATCTGGTTCAGCGATCCGGGCTACGGAATTGATGGCCCGTATGAGGGACACAAGGCCGAAGCGGAGCTCGGCCGCAACGTCTACCGTGTCGATCCAAATGGCGGAGCGACGATCGTCGCTGACGACTTTGTGCGACCGAATGGCCTGTGCTTTTCACCGGACGGACAAAAACTGTACGTGGTAGATAGCGGCGTATCACACGGCGGCCCGGCGCATATTCGCGTTTTTGCGGTGGATGGCGCGCGGCTGCGTCATTGCCGCGAGTTTGCCGATTTCGCGCCGGGAATGACAGACGGTGTGCGCTGCGACGTGGACGGCAACGTGTGGTGCAGCATGGGTTGGGGTGAGATCGGGGAAGACGGCGTGCGCTGTCATGCCCCAAACGGCGACCTGATCGGCAAGGTGCATCTGCCGGAAGCCTGCGCCAATCTCTGTTTCGGCGGAAAGAAGAAAGATCGGCTGTTCATGTGCGCCAGCACGTCGGTCTATGCGCTCTACGTGA
>JASHVB010000028.1 GCA_030039695.1 Acetobacteraceae bacterium | reverse complement strand
TAGACGATGTCGGCATGGATTTCGTCCGACACGACGATCAGGTCATGGCGAATGGCGAATGCTGCCACTTCCTCAAGCTCGGCCCGCGAATAGCACCGCCCTGTTGGGTTCTGCGGATGGCAGAAGATCAGCACGCGCGTGCGCCGATCGGGTGCCGCCTCGTACGCCGCGAGATCCAGCATCCAGCGGGTGCCGTTGTCGCGCATCGGATTGGCCAGCAAGCGACGACCGGTGTCGTGGATCGCCGCCATGAACGGCGGATAGGACGGAAGCTGCAGCAGGACCGCATCGCCCCGCTCGCTGAACGCCATCACCGAGGAGAATGTCGCCTGCACCAGATCACCGATCGGATGTGCGTCGGCTGGGTCCACCGTCCAGCCGAACCGGTGCTGCATGCGGCGCGCAAACGCCGCGGCCAGCGCGCCGTCGCGGGCCGCGTAGCCGTATTCCTGGTTGTCGTTCAGCCGCTGCAGTGCGGCGGTGACGGCGGGCGCGACCCCGAAATCCATGTCGGCAACCCAGGCCGGTAGCACGTCGTCGGCGAATTTGTGCCACTTGTTGGTGCGGCGCGACCGCAGGAAGGGGATGTCGAAATCGGTCGCTCCGCCGGCCATCAGTTGGGTCTCCTGTGTGCTGCAAAAGCTTCTGCGTAGCCGGCATTAGCATCGGCAGGCGCCAGCGGCGAGATGGCACGCGCCCTTGCCCGCACCGGCGGACCGCCGCACCCTGAGGCGCCCGATCACACAGGAGGAGACGCGATGATCGCAGACCTGCGCATCTATACCTGCAAGCCCAACAAGATGGCCGAATGGGTGGCGATGTACAAGGAAATGGCTTGGCCGCTGCAGCAGAAATACCTCGGTCGTTGCCTGGGTTGGTTCACCACGGTGGAAGGCGAGCTGAACACCGTGGTGCATATCTGGGGCTACGAGGACCAGGGCGACCGCGAACGACGGCGCAAGGCGATGGCCGCCGATCCCGCGTGGCAGAAGTTCCTCGCCGAGGGCTATCGCCGCGAGCTGCTGCTGAAGCAGGAAAACCGCATCATGGCACCGACGGATTTCTCACCGGTGCAATAGGCGACACAGCGAAAGGATGGTGTCCGCCGCCGGCATGCCCTGCGTCGAATCACGGAGACCAGTCGACGGGGCAGGCCGGCAATGGCGTCACCGCGTTGCAGTCCAGCTTTCAGAGAATGCCAGGGCGCAAGTGCTGAATGGCCTGCCTTCGCGCTCGGCCGGGAAAGGACGCCCCTTCGCCTGCACGCCGTTGACCGTCAGGCGCGCGCCGAGCGCCGGGATCAGCACCGTGCAGACGCCATATTTGCGCGCCGGCGGCGGGCCGGGTTCTGTGTGAATCAGCAGCGGCTCACCGATATCGTACCATGTCAGCGCGACCTCCTCGTCATACGAGACCGCCTGTTCGGTCCAGAAGTCGCGGGTGTTACCCCCCCTGTCGAATACCGCGTCGGTCACTGGTATCGACGTATCGGACAACTCGCCGTTGAGCATGCCCTGCACGGTGTTCTGCAGCCAGCGCGCCATGGCGATGTTGTCGGCGTAGATCTTCCACCGGTCCTGGGTGAGTTCGCTCTTCAAATACAAGACGTGGCCAGGTCCGGCGGGCGAGATCAGGATGCGCCAGAAGCTGGCGTTGGTCGTGATCGGGCCGCCCTCTGTCTCGCTCAGGCGGATGAACGGATTTTCGCCGGTCAGGATCAGCCGGTTCGGATCGAGGACCATCGGTTTTACCTCCCAGGGATGACGCACGAAAAGCCTAGCGTCCGCGTGATGGCGGACCAACCCGGCCGCACCGCAGAGATTGCCGCGCATCGTCGATCATTCGCAGTGCTTCCCATCGGTAACGCACGAATCATCTGATCAGCGTGATTGCGAGGTGCCTCGTGCAGAACTAATCCCGTTTCGGGAACGGGCGGCGCATTCTAACATCCTTCAATCAGGATTTGTTCGTCGGTGCGCTCCTCGCCATGACGATTGGGAGTACTGGGTCTAGGCCGGTCCATCCGTGGCCGCTATCCTCACTCCCGATCAATGCAAAGCGGAGGAAACGCCATGGCGCCCAGGATCATCATCGCTGACAACCCGATGAATGACAACGACATTTGCCGCGAACTGGCGCCGTCGGGCTTCGATCTGCTGATCACCCGCCCCGATACGCCCGAATTCAATGCCGCGCTGCCCGATTGCGAATACATGGTCGGCTTTGGCGCGCCGTCGATGAACGACGCGTTCTACAAGACGGCATCGAAGCTGAGGCTGGTGCAGCTTCTCTCGGCCGGCTACGACCGTTGCGACATCGAAGCCGCACGCCGCGCTGGCGTGCCGATTTGCAACAACGGCGGGGCTAATGCAATCGCCGTGGCAGAGCACGCCATGCTGCTGATGCTGGCGGTGTCACGCCGATTGATCTGGCAGCACGACAATGTCTCGGCCGGCCGCTGGCGCGGCAACAACTGGGCGGAAGTGAAACTATACGAGCTCTACGCGCGCAAGCTTGGGATCATTGGACTTGGCACGATCGGCAAGAAGGTCGCGCGCCTGGCGCAGGCGTTTGGGATGGAGGTACAGTATTTCGACATCGCGCGGCTTACCGAGGACCAAGCGGATTCGCTCGGCGTGCGCTTCCGGCTGATGGACGAAATCCTACGCACGTCGGACATCGTGTCACTGCACGTGCCGCTGACGCCGGCGACGCGGCACATGATCGGCGCGGCACAGCTTCGCCTGATGAAGCCGAGTGCGTATCTGATCAACACCTGCCGCGGCCCGGTGGTGGATGAGCCTGCGCTCTATGAGGCGTTGGCCAGCAACGTGATCGCCGGCGCAGGGCTGGACGTGTTCGACCAGGAACCGCCGCCCTCGAACAACAAGCTGTTTGGCTTGCAGAACGTCGTGCTGACCGCGCATTTCGCTGGTCCCACTTGGGATAATCAGTACGCGCGGTTTCGCAACGCGTTCGACAACGTGCAGCGTGTCGCTCGCGGTGAGAGGCCACTGTGGGTGATTCCCGAGCTGCGGCAGTGAGGCCATTCTGTCATTGCGAGGTCGTCACCGACCGCGCCGGCCGACCCGCCCCGGACGACATCGCCTGAGTCGGAATGTAGCTCCCGCTCCCTTTGCGGGCGGGAGACCGGCGTGGGGTGGTCTGAGCGTCTCGACGCCGTCCCTCACCTCTTTCCACCAGTGCGCCATCGCCACATGGTTCGTATCCGATGCGGGACGCCGCCGAGCGGCGGATCGGGAGGCCGCGACGACAAGTCGGTCACGCGCCGCCAAACGCCCGTTGCAACGCCAGCGCACCCATGGAAATGCCGGTGTCGTCGATACCATGGCCCAAGCGTGGCACGTATGTCGCCTCGACCGGCACGCCGGCCGCCCGCAGAGCTGTTTCGGCGTCGCGTGAGCGCTGTACCGGCACCACGTCATCAGCCTCGCCGTGCACCAGCAGAACAGGAGCACGGTTGGTCATCTCGGCGGCCAGTTTTTCTGGTGCGATCAGCGCACCAGAGAACGCAAGGATTGCGCGCGGTCCTGGGGTCATTCGCAGGCCGGTGAACAACGCTGTCATCGCGCCCTGGCTGAACCCCATCAGAGCATAGGCATCCGGCGGCAGGCCGTGTCGGCTCAGTTCCTCGGGCACGAAACCGCTCAGCGCCGCGGCAGCGCGGCGCACACCGGTTTCCATCCTGGCGGGGTTGCGGTCACCGACATCCCACCACTGCCGGCCAAAGCCGGAGACATGTGTCTCCAGCGCATCCACCGAACAAAACACCGCGTCAGGCAGGGCGTGCGCCCAGGACGGCGCGAGATCGATCAGGTCGTGTGCATCGGCACCGAGGCCGTGGCACAATACGACGAGCTGCCGCGGCGTACCTTTCGATACGGGTCCCCAGCGAACGCCATCGAGTTCCGCCATCGCCTCTCTCCGTGCTGCCGCAGCCGAAGTACTCTGCGCGCCTCTGCCATGTCCATCGTCACTCGCTTTGCCCCCAGTCCGACCGGCTATCTGCATCTCGGCCACGCGTTCTCTGCGCTGACCGCCTGGCGCCGCGCGCGCATTACCGGCGGCAGATTCCTGCTGCGCATCGAGGACATCGACCCAGGTCGCTGCCGTCCTGAATTCGCCGCCGCGATCGAGGAAGATCTGGCCTGGCTCGGTCTCGACTGGGACGGGCCGGTGCGGGTTCAATCGCAGCATCTGGCCGAATACCGAGCGATGTTGGACACGCTTGCCGGGCGTGGACTGCTGTACCCATGCTTCTGCACACGCTCGGAGATTGCGGCCGAAGTCGCGGGTTCTACCAGCGCGCCGCATGCACCGGACGGCAGCCCGCTCTATCCCGGCACCTGCCGCCGGCTTCCGGCGGACG
>JASHVB010000231.1 GCA_030039695.1 Acetobacteraceae bacterium | reverse complement strand
GGCTGTTCACAAAGCTGTTCGCGAAGGCCCCGGCGTCGGATCAGCCGGCAGACTTAACCGCCAGGTCGGGGCGATGATCAGGCCGCGGCGGCGGCCTGCCGGGCCTTGACGTTCCAGGGCATGAGCTCGTCAAGGCGGGTGATAGGATGGCCTCGTGCCATCCGGTCGAGAACCTCGGCGAGATAGGCTTCCGGGTTTAAGTCGTTAAGCTTTGCGCTTTCTATAATTGTATAAATAACCGCCGCTCTGTCTCCCCCGCGGTCGGAACCGAGGAAGAGATAATTTTTGCGGTCATGTACATATTTCCATAACCGCAATTATGGACAGTGCCCGATTATGTACAGTTACCGGGGCATTGCCGGGCTACGAACGCAAACGACAGAGGTGACGAGCGATCACCAGTGTATCCTAGCTGCACATAATTAGGCTTTCCTTTCTCGCCCCATCTGGAGAGGAAGGCACCATGCGACCCGTCATCCTGCAACCCGGTCCGCGTCGTTGGCTCAACACCAGTATATTCGCACCGTTCGAACAGCACCTTTTGGAGCGGTTGGAAGGTGGCCGGTATTCGAACTACACGGTTCGGCTCTATCTCGCTAGCGTCGCGCACTTTGCGCACTGGACTACGCAAAAGCGTTTCAGCATCCATTCCATCAGTGAGAGCTCTCGAGACCGCTTTCTGACTGAACATCTGCCACGATGCCGCTGCCCCGATCCCGTTCGCAAGCAACGACATGAGGCCCATGCTGCTATTGGCCACCTTCTTGTTGTACTCCGAGAGAAGGGCGCTATTTCATCTGCCGATGAGCGCACTCCCCTGAGTCGCGAGATTGCAGCGTTTGACGTGTATATGCGAGACGTAGGAGGTTTAGCTGTTGCCACGCGCCACCAAAGACGGGCGTTGCTCGGGCGTTTCCTGACAACACAATTCGGTGGTAGTGAGATCCGAGTTGAGGAGATCGATGCAAATCTCCTTCGGAGATTCGTTCTTGGCGTTGGCTGCCGTCGCTGGGGCGCCGGGTCGACTCGAGTCGCTGGAAATACAATTGGATGCTATCTCAAGTATCGTCGAATGCTCGGGAACGACGTTGCGCATCTCGTGGATGCAATTCCAACTGTACGGCAATGGCGCCTAACGGGGCTTCCGGATGTGCTGTCGGATGAGCAAATCGACAAGCTGCTTGCGTCGTTCGACAAGGGCCTGCCGTCGTACAGACGGGCCCATGCTATGGTCAGGTGTGTGACCGACCTTGGTCTCCGGTGCGCCGAAGTCGTCAACCTACGACTCGATGACATCGACTGGGGCCATAGCGTCGTTCGGATCGCACGCACAAAGACCCATTTCAACAATACCCTGCCACTCCCTACTGCAACAGGTGAGGCAATCGCTGACTACTTGCAGAACGAACGGCCAGCGACCGCCAACCGGGCCGTATTTGTCCGGCATACGGCACCCTATGATGTCCCGATCAAGACCGGTGTCGCCAGGCGTGCAGTGATCGCGGCTTTTGCGAGATGTGGCTGGGATCGTACCGATCCGCATGTCCTTCGCCATAGCGTAGCAAGCCGATTATTGCGTCGCGGAACGCCGATGAAGCACATCGCCGACATCTTACGTCATCGAAGTCTCGATACATCGAAAATCTACACCAAAATCGATCTCGATCGCCTGGCCGCCGTGGCGCTTCCCTGGGCGGGGAGGGCAAAATGAACGGATCATCCACCATGCTGGAGCGCGTCGAGGCGTATCTGGGCGAGCGCAAAGCCGTAGGGTTTCGTGTCGGCGGTCCCAACGACGTGCTGATCCGCTCTTTCGCAAGGTATGCCGACGGTTTGGGCCATAGGGGATCGCTCACGACCAATATCGTCATTGCTTGGGTAAAGGGGCAGGCACGGGTCGCGAGGCCACTTGCGTGGGCTCGGCGGTTGGACGCTCTTCGACCATTTGCCAGATATCTAAAGCGGCACGACCCTGCGACGCAGTTTCCTGAGACGTCAATCTTTGGCAAATCACGTCGCCGCGTAACGCCACATATCTACTCTGACCGGGAGGTCATGGCGATATTGCTGGCGGCGCGGCAGCTGGCACCACGGGACAGCCTTCGACCGGCAGCATACGAGGCTTTTTTTGGCCTCATTGCGGCGACAGGTCTCCGAGTCTCTGAGGCTATCAAGCTTCGCTGCGAAGACGTGAATATTGATGCTGGTTGCCTGACGGTCCGAATGACCAAATTCTACAAATCACGGCACGTGCCATTCCACCAAACCGTGGCCGAGGCGCTTCGTGAGTACTTGGAGGTGCGCGATCGCTTCCTGGACCGGTGCCCGAAGGAGCCGTTTTTCGTTGTGGGTCCTGGCCGGGAATTGAAGCATCGAAGCGTTATCTGGACCTTCCGGCGCATTCGTGAAGTGCTTTGCCTAAGGCCGCGTGGAAGCTATCCGGCAGTACGGATTTACGATCTTCGGCACACGTTTATCTGCCGCCGCGTCCAGAAATGGTTGGTCGACGGCGCAGACATCGATAACGCTATGGCGGCTCTTTCAACCTATGTCGGCCATGCGAAGATTAGCGATACTTATTGGTATTTGACAGGTACTCCCGAACTGATGGCGGCTACGGGTACTCGTTTCGAGGATTTCTCTCGCATGGAGGATCACCATGTCTGATCACTCCATTCCTGGCTTTCCCGCATTGGTGCAGCGGTTCTTCATCGAGCATCTAAGACAGCATCGCGCTGTCAGTTCTCACACGATCGCTTCCTATCGCGACACAATGAAACTTCTCGTGAGCTTCGCATCAGCGCGGCTGAAAAAGACGCCAAGCGCCATCGCACTCCGTGATCTCGATTCTAAGCTACTGCTGGCATTCCTCGATCACCTTGAAAAGGAGCGAGGGAACAGCGTCCGTAGCCGTAATGCACGATTGGCAGCCATTCGAAGCTTCCTCAAATACGCTGCGCACCACGACCTGGACAACATCGCCATAATTGAACAGTCTCTTGCCATCCCGATAAAGCGGTTCGATCGGACGACGGTCGGGTACCTCACCCGCAGCGAGGTGTACGCCATCCTCAATGCTCCCGACATTTCCACATGGTCGGGCAAGCGTGATCGCGCACTTTGGAGTACAATGTACAATACGGGTGGCCGTGTTTCAGAAATGACTGGTATCCGATGTGGCGATGTCATTCTGGAGGGGCAACCCACGATTCATTTGCATGGCAAAGGACGTAAGGAACGCAGCGTACCACTTTGGCATTCTACTGCTTCGATGCTTCGATCCTGGCGACGGCAATTGGGAGACCCCACATCGGATGGCATCATGTTTCCAAACCGCAGTGGAGGCAGGATGACTCGATCGAACGTCACTCAGCGACTGCAACTCGCCCTCGCTATTGCTGAACGAGATATGCCGGAACTGCGTAATCGTTCGATTTCGCCGCACGTGGTACGTCACTCGACAGCCATGCATCTGCTTCAATCAGGGGTCGATATCGCGGTTATTGCGCTTTGGCTCGGTCACGAAGACTCCGCGACGACACACCTGTACGTTGAGGCTGACTTGGCGATGAAGGAAGAAGCGTTGATGAAGCTACAGCCGGAAGGTGCCACGGTTGGCCGCTTCAGACCCTCTGATCAGCTTCTGAGCTTCCTACAGACGCTCTGATTATGCACAGAGGTCGGGCACGGAATCGCCGGGTAACCGCTGGTTCCGTGTACGTCTGTACATAATCGGGCACTGTCCATAATTGCGGTCATGCACATATTTCCATGACCGCAAAAATTATCTCTTCCTGGGTTCCGACCGCGGGGGAGACAGAGCGGCGGCTATTTATACAATTATAGAAAGCGCAAAGCTCAACGACTTGAACCCGGAAGCCTATCTCGCCGAGGTTCTCGACCGGATGGCACGAGGCCATCCCATCAACCGCATTGACGAACTTTTGCCCTGGAACTTCCAGTCCCGGCAGGCTGCGGCTGCCTGATCATCGCCGCGACCGAGCTGCTGGCTGATCCGATCCCGAGGGCTTCGCAAACAGCTTTCTGAATAGCCGCTCGCTCTCCACGAGCCCCTCGTCGGTCAGCATGACTGACTTCGCTTTGCCAACTGGGTCATAGATCAGGCCCTTCCGATACAACCGATCCATCGCGTCCCAGTCGAAACCCTTCCACGCTCTGAAGCGGTCATGCAGCGTGAGGTACAGTAGGGCAAGCACCGCCTCGTCGATCTTGTCCGTGTCGATCTCCACCACATCGGTTCCCAGCAGCCCGACCCGGCGCTACCGTCACGCTCGGTGCTCGTACACGTCAATCCCCGCCGCTGAGCTGATGCCTGCCTGGTCGGTATCTCTCCCAAACAGGCCAGTGTTCACCAGCAGCCAGCGTCGAGGGAAGGTGCAGCGGTCTGACGCTTACACTACAGCCCAACACAGGGGTCATACTGGACCGCTTCCTCAAACCCGAACCAGCGGTCGAGTTTGCGTCTCCCTTGAGCCGCCACCGACACGCACGCACTATGGCGTCAGATCCAGTCAGGGGCCGGTCATTCGGGGCGGCCTCTTTTTGCTTCTTAGGCGCTGGTGATGGTTAACAGCGCGTCGGAGCCGCTGTGAACGTCGACATAGCGGACATTGACCTCGAGGCCTTCGCCGATCGCCCACTCCCGAAACGAAGCGAAGATATCGTGGTCAGGATTCTCCGGAGAGGAGATCAATAAAGGTGACTGCTCGCCAGGGCGCCCCACTGTAGCGACACGAAGCGTTGGCGGCGCTTCGCCGCGCTCGATAGCTGCCGTGATGTCCCACTTCCAGGTCTTAAACTGGTGACGTACCGCTTCATGCCGCTGTCGTTCTGCGGCGTCGGCCGCAG
>JASHVB010000230.1 GCA_030039695.1 Acetobacteraceae bacterium | reverse complement strand
ATGCTGCGCCAACCGACTTCCGCCGCGGTCGGCGGACCGCCGGTCGCCGGCCACAGACGCGGATGAGGCCGCTGACATGGGCGCGGCCAGATGTTGACGTGGCGATGCGGGTAATACTTACCCTCCCACGAGTACGGCCCTTTGTGGCTTGATTGCGCCTTACGGGTCAGGTCGATCGCTTCCCAGTAGCGTTCCAGGCTACCGACCGCATTCGTCTGATTCGATGCCATCTCAGTGCCGCCGGATTTCACGACACCGATCTCCGGCCGCCCACGCGACATAATATCCGCCGTCGCGTACTCTTCTGCAATCCGTACCGGGTCCATCCGTACCGGGTCCTTGCGCAGGGATACAAGCGTGCCGAGGCTGAGAATGGGTCTTGTCACGTTAACGTCGAGTGGGCAGCACCGAGCCGAGGGCAGTTGTGCCGCGCGATCATGCTGCAATTTGGTTGCAGGTCTCCTGGTGCCAGACTTGAAGCAGGCTTCCGAACGCGCCGGCTGGCAGATCGTCCCTGACGGAACGGGTCGCGAGTTCAGTCCGGCCTCACGGCGCACAGCACCGTAACTCTAGGCCACTCTGGGTCGCCCGCTTTGATCGAGATCAATGCGGCTAGGTCGCTTCAGCGTATTTGGCCAACCGGATGTCACGCTCGAGACCAAGCTTCGCCGGCACGGCACCTCGGCTTGCCGTCGCGATGCGGCGACACTCGTCAAGGACAAAACAGAATGACCAGCTCGGTTCCTACTCTCATCTTCGTCGCAATCGTTGCCATCGGCCTGAGCATTGCCTATCCAGCATACGCATCGGCGGCCTATGGCGCGGCCGGCTGGATCGTAGTGGTGACGCTTCTCGTCGCTGTCGTTAGCTCCGCCGCAACCAGGGTCGCCGATCAATGGAATCGGGTTGTGGTATTGCGGCTGGGCCGCTTCCAATCGCTGAAGGGACCGGGGATATTCTTTATCATCCCGATCATCGACACGACACCATACTGGATCGACGTTCGGGTCATCACCACGTCGTTCAAGGCTGAGAAAACGCTAACCAAAGACACCGTCCCAGTCGATGTGGATGCCGTTCTGTTTTGGAAGGTCGTCGACCCACACAAGGCTGCTCTTGATGTAGCGGACTACCAGGCTGCAATTGGCTGGGCTTCACAGACCGCCCTACGCGACGTCATCGGTAAGACACTGCTGGCGGAGATGCTCGAAGGGCGGCACCAGATCAGCGAGGAACTTCAGAAACTTATCGACGAGCGCGCGGAACCATGGGGGATCAACGTAATCTCTGTGGAAATCCGGGATGTGCTCATTCCATCGGCGCTTCAGGACGCGATGTCGATGCAGGCACAGGCCGAGCGCGAACGTCAGGCCCGTGTCATCTTGAGCGATTCTGAGCGTCAGGTTGCGGGCAAATTCTTGGAGGCAGCGGAAACCTACGCCCACGACCCGACGGCGTTCCACCTGCGGGCCATGAACATGCTCTACGAGGGGCTGAAGCAGAATGCGACGATTGTCGTCGTACCAAGTACCGCGGTGGAGACCATGCAGCTGGGTGGCGTCGCGGGATTGACCGCGCTGGCGAAAGGCTTAGCCGCGGAGCGCTCTAACTGCCAGGAGGCGCGCGAGTTGGTCACTGCACCATGATGGGACCATCAGCCGTAGCACACCAGAGTGCCCCGTGACCTGAGGGAGAGAAGCGCGGCGTGCTTATGGCGGAGAACTGCGCCCGCGTGTTTTTGATTCAGATCAATGACGACGACGGGTGTCAGCAGTAAGCGAGCCGGCGAGTTGCATGCCACGCGACAGCATCGGCAAAGCTGCCGCCCATGAACAGAACTGCCTGAGCTCAGGATCGAAAGAGGAAGCCATGTCTGCAGCATCGACGCCGGTTCGCTGGTTTACCACTCTTGGAATCGCCGACATCCCCGAAGTGGGAGGGAAGAATGCATCTCTCGGCGAGTTGGCGAGCAATCTTAGCGAAACCGGAGTCGCAGTGCCGACCGGCTTCGCGCTGACGGCATCGTTGTATCGCGAGGCGCTCTCTGCGGCCAATGCCTGGCCGAGATTACATGCATTGCTCGACGATCTGGACGTCACCGATGTCTCTCGATTGTCCCGCGCGGCGGCCGCGGCGCGCGACATTGTCTATGACGCCACTGGTACTGCCAGGCTGCGCGAGCTGATCGCCGAGAGCTATGGCAAGCTGGCCGCGGAATACGGTCGCGACCTACCGGTCGCCGTGCGTAGTTCTGCCACGGCGGAGGATCTGCCGGACGCCAGCTTTGCCGGTCAACACGACAGTTTTCTGAATATCGCCGGTCTCGGCGATGTGGTGGAGGCATGCCGGCGCTGCTTTGCCTCCTTGTTTACCGATCGGGCCATCGTCTACCGTGTCAACAACGGCTTCGACCATTTTAAGGTGGCGCTATCGGTCGGCGTCATGAAAATGGTGCGCTCTGATCGCGCGGCTAGCGGCGTGATCTTCACGCTCGATACTGAGTCCGGCTTCCGTGACGTGGTGTTCGTGACCGGCTCATACGGGTTGGGCGAGAACGTCGTGCAGGGCAAGGTCGATCCCGACGAGTTCTATGTGCACAAGCCCACGTTCCGCCAGGGCCACCGCGCTGTGCTGCAACGCAAGCTCGGCCGCAAGCAGCTTACAATGGTGTTGGCCCAGGGCCATTTCGGCGCCAGCACCGCCGACCAGCCGACACCGGCGGAGCAACAAGCCCGCTTCTGCCTGTCGGACGCCGAGGTGCTTACCCTTACCGACTACGCGATTCGGATCGAGGACCATTATTCCGCCGTCTCAGGCCATCCCGAACCGATGGACATCGAATGGGCCAAAGATGGCGTGGACGGCAAGCTCTACATTGTCCAGGCCCGGCCGGAGACCGTGGCATCGCGCAAGGAACCGGGCATGCTGGAGACCTACGCATTGCGCGCGACCGCGACGCCGGCCGTCACCGGTAAGGCTGTCGGCGAGAAGATCGCCTGTGGCGTCGCGCGCGTGATCAGTGGCGTCGGCGATCTCGCGGCGTTCCGCCCGGGCGAAGTACTGGTCGCTCCGGAAACCCGCCCGGATTGGGAGCCGGTGATGAAGACAGCCGGTGCCATCGTCACCGATCATGGCGGGCGCACGTGTCATGCTGCCATCGTGGCGCGCGAGCTCGGCGTTCCGGCTGTGGTCGGCACCGGTGATGCCACGACGAGACTCAAGACCGGCGAGAGCGTCACTGTCTCCTGCGCTGGCGGCGAAGTGGGCGCAGTCTATTCCGGCACCCTGCCTTTCGATGTGTCGCGTGTCGATGCACGCAGCCTGGCGATGCCGAAAACCGAGATCATGG
Organism: Acetobacteraceae bacterium; assembly: GCA_030039695.1. The sequence continues at coordinate 3,387 of JASHVB010000230.1, read as the reverse complement.
TCAATCTTGGCAACCCGGACCTCGCTTTCCGCACAGCGATGATGCCGAACGCCGGTGTTGGCCTGGCGCGGATGGAATTCATCATTGCCGAATATATCGGTATTCATCCGATGGCGCTGGTGCACCCGGAGCGGATCGCCGAAGCCGATCGCAAGCAGATCGCCGAACGCACGGCCTGCGAATCCTCGCCCATCGAGTTCTTTGTCCGCACCTTGGCTGAAGGCATCGGCACCATCGCTGCCGCCTTCTGGCCGCGGCCGGTCATCGTCCGGCTGTCCGACTTCAAGACCAATGAATACGCGGCCCTGATCGGGGGTGCCGGGTTTGAGCCGAAGGAAGCCAACCCGATGCTCGGCTTCCGTGGCGCGTCCCGCTACGCCCATCCGGCCTACGCAGAGGGCTTCGCACTGGAATGTGCGGCCCTGCGGCGGGTGCGACAGGACATGGGATTGAAGAACCTCGTCGTCATGGTACCGTTCTGCCGTCGCGTTGTTGAAGCCGAGACGGTGATTGCCGAACTCGCCAAGCATGGGCTGCGCCGCGGCGAGGACGCGTTCGAGCTCTACGTGATGTGTGAGATTCCGAACAACGTCATCCAGGTCGACGAATTCGCCAAGGTGTTTGATGGGTTCTCGATCGGCTCCAATGATCTGACGCAGCTCAATCTCGGCGTCGACCGCGACTCCGACATTGTCGCGTTCGACTTCGATGAGCGTGATCCGGGGATGCTGGAGATGTTCCGCCAGGCAATCGCCGGCGCGCACCGCAACCGCCGCCATGTCGGGATTTGCGGCGAGGCACCGGCGAACTACCCGGAGATCGCCCGCTTCCTGGCTGGCCTGGGCATCGATTCGATCAGCGTCAACCCATCGAGCCTGCTGCGTACCATCGCAATTGTAAAACAGGCGGAGGACGCCATGCAGGCTACCCGGTCAGATCGCGCCGCAGCAGCCGAATGATGGGAGGCTGCCATAATGAACTGGGACGACGTCCACGTGCGCCAGGTGCTGCGTAGTCTGTTCGATAGCGCCGTCGCCGCTGCGGACCCGCGCAAGGTACTGGCCAATTACCTGCCGGCGAAGCCCAAGGGGCGGTGTATCGTGGTTGGGATGGGCAAATCTGCCGCGGTCATGGCGGCGGCTCTGGAGAACGCGTGGCCGGACGTTGCCCTCTCCGGCACCGTCGTCACGCGCTATGGCTACGTGGTCCCCACACGTGAGATCGAGGTTATCGAGGCTTCCCATCCCGTGCCGGACGCCAACAGCGAAACAGGCGCGTGGCGTCTGCTGGAGCGCGTGCGCGGTCTGGCCCCGGACGACTTGGTCATTGCGCTGATTTCCGGCGGCGGCTCTGCTCTTTGTGCGGCTCCCGCAAAAGGCGTGACGCTCGCCGACAAGCAAGCGATGAACAAGGCGCTGTTGGCCTGCGGTGCTAACATTGCTGAGATCAACACGGTCCGCAAACATCTTTCCGCCATTAAGGGCGGCCGCCTTGCAGCAGCGGCGGCCCCGGCCCGCGTTGTCACTCTGGCGATCAGCGACGTGCCCGGAGACGATCCGGCCGTGATTGCCTCGGGTCCGACCGTCCCCGATCCGACCAGTTTCGCCGACGCGCGGACGCTGATCGACCGTTTCGGGATCAACCCGCCACCCGCCGTGAGGGCGCGTCTGGCCCAGGATGCCGACGAGACGCCGAAGCCGGGCAGCCTGCCCAATGCCGAATTTCGTTTGATTGCTACCCCGATGATGACCCTGAAGAAGGCGGCGGCAGCGGCTCATGGCCTCGGCCTGACGCCGCTCATTCTCGGTGATGCGCTGCAAGGTGAAGCCCGCGAGATGGCGATCGTAATGGCGGGGATCGCACGTTCTGTGCGTACACACGGCCAGCCGGTTGCCCCACCTGCCGTGTTGCTCTCCGGCGGCGAACCGACCGTCACGCTCGGCAATGGGCCAGTGGGCCATGGCGGTCGCAACACAGAGTTTGCGCTGGCGCTCGCCCTGGCCCTTGAGGGTGAGCCAGGGATCTGGGCATTGTCGGGCGATACCGATGGCCTGGACTTCATGGACGACGTCGCCGGCGCCATTGCGACACCCGACACGCTGACCCGTGCTCGTGCCAAGCGCCTTGATCCGCGCGCCATGCTCGCGGGCCACGATTGTCACAGCCTCTTCAGCGCCATTGGTGATCTGGTTTGCACTGGGCCAACGCTGACCAATGTGAATGACTTCCGGGCGATTCTCATCGGGTAAGTCCGGAGCGTCGGGATGCGTCGTCTTCAGGCGAGTCCGAGGCACTCAGTTAATGAACCTTGGGCAAATACAGGATCACTTTGATTTAGATCAAGGCACAACATCAACATCGAGTGTCTAAGGGCGTATCGAAAGGATGGTGTCAGTACTCACCATCGAATGCTCACACGGCCCTCCCTGGCTTTGATGCCTTCCACGGTGGGGTCTGGTTGGGTTGGACGAGACGTCATGCGTGTGTTTGTCGCGACCGCCGGCTGACAGGCCGGCCCTCGCCATTGCACAGCGAAAGGAGCAAACCAATGGCCGCCACTATACCCGCCAAACGATGGGGATATGTCATCCCCATGGCGGTGGTCATGTACATCCTCGCCTACGTCGATCGTATCAACGTGGCGATGATTTTGCCCTATGTCGACAAGAGCTTTGGCCTCACCGCCGCCGATTCCGGATTTGCCGCCGGGATTTTCTTTGTCGGCTACATGATCTTACAAATCCCGGGCGGACTGCTGGCGAGCCGTTGGAGTGCCCGTAAGACCGTCGCAATCCTGATGGTGTTGTGGGGCGTCACGGCGGTGCTGACCGGCTTCGTGCAGGATCGGACGCAGCTTTACATCGCCCGCTTCATCCTCGGAGTCTTTGAAGGCGGCGTCTGGCCAGCCGTGCTGGTTTTGCTCGCGACCTGGTTCCCGCAGAACGAACGTGCCCGTGCGAATGCGCTGTGGATGACCTGCCTGCCGATTTCTGCGGTGTTCATGGCGCCGCTGACCGGCTGGTTGCTCACGTTCCTGACTTGGCGCGCCGTCTTCATCATCGAAGGCATTCCGCCGCTGGTGTGGGTCGTCGTTTGGTGGTTCTTCATCACCGACCATCCGCATGAGGCCCGTTGGGTATCTGCCGAGGAGCGCGAGTACGTCGAGACGTCGCTGGCGCGCGAGAATGCCGGCAAGCCTGCCTCAGCCGGGTACTGGGCGGCCATGACTGACCGCACAGTGCTGTGGTTGGTGGTTGCCTATTTCTTCTGGATGGCGGGGTTCTATGGCTTCACGATGTGGGTGCCTTCTGTCGTCAAGAGTTTTGAGGGCAGCGGCAGCTCGGCCGGCCTGGTCGGCTGGATCAGTGCCATCCCGTTCGCCTTTGC
>JASHVB010000229.1 GCA_030039695.1 Acetobacteraceae bacterium | reverse complement strand
GATCTTGTGGGCCTTCGCGTGTCCCGCTGTCGCGGCCATCGCGCGGGCGATTGCGTGACGGCAGCCCGCGGCGCACGGCTTGGCGAATGATCCCAATCAGTCCGCCGCGCCGGAAAGTGCCGAGAACGATTGGCAGCCGGGAACTGCGGGCGAACTGCTGGCCATTGAGGGTTCACTTTCAATCTGTGGGCGCCCCTTGTTGGCAGGGGAGAACCGAGGCCTCAAAGCAAACCACCTATCCGCGATTGGCGAAACCGGAGAAGCGCACAGGCGGCCCTGCCATCCGCCAGGGCGCGGTTGATGCCGCGTTACGCCGCGCAAGCCCCAGTTTCGACACCGAGGTTACCGCCACTCCCGCCCGTTGCGGAAAAGACTTGCAATGCGCCCATATGGTTGGTACCGCCCGGCACCGTTACCCTGCTGTCGCTGCGCAGGAGCTGCTCATGTCGGATCGTCTCGCCCCGCCGACCGCACATCCCTTGCTACTCGCCGGCAAGCACGTCGTCTCCGATCTGCTCTCGACGTTCGTGTTCGTCGGCATGTTCGCTGTGACCCACAGCGTTTATGCCTCCGTCGGCCTCGCGAGTGCCATCGGGCTCGGCCGCATCGCCTGGCAGACCTGGCACCGCATTCCTGTCGACGCGATGCAATGGCTAAGTTTGTTCTTGGTGGTGGCATTCGGCGGCGCGGCGCTGATCACACACAACCCGCTGTTCATTATGCTGAAGCCGACGCTGATCTATGCTGCGGTTGGCATTGTGATGCTGCGGCGTGGGTGGATGAACCGCTATGTCCCGCCGATCGCACAAACCCACGGCGCCGACCTCGTCATCCTATTCGGCTATGTGTGGGCCGCGCTGATGTTTGCCACTGCCGCCGTCAACCTGGGGATAGCCTTGCAGGCCAGCCACGCCACCTGGGCGTGGTTCATTGGCGTGTTTCCGATCGCCTCCAAGGTGGGTCTGATCTTGGTGCAATACACGGCCATGCGCGCGATCATCCGGCGCCGCATCCAGGCAACGGCGGCAGTGCCTGTGTCCGCCGTCTGAACACGGCTTGGCACGACGGCCCCCACCCGCGCGTCCATCCTGTCTGTCGGCGCGCAAGTTCTTGTCGTAAATTCCAGGTCGCCGGTCGCTGACACAATCGTCCAACGCTGAAGCGCCAAAGGCACCATGTGCGGCGCGCTGAAACGGCGAGGATGGTTCAGTGAAATTGGCAAGGCCTCGGTCGTTTGGCTTTTCCCACTAATCCTTCGCCCGACGCCGTACAGCCACGCGATGGTCATCGACGCATCGAGGACGAGCGTCACCCTCAGGGCCGGTCTTCCACCAGCCCCCGAATCGAAACGCCACCGAGGGAGTGGCGTCGGCTCTCAGCAATGATTTCCTCCGCGGCGGCCTCGGCATCTTGGCGTGATCGGATGCGCGCCTCCTGCCGGTGACCGACGATGTCACCGGCCTGGGTCGCAACCTCGACCTTCTCGCCCTCGGTGAGGCCAGCCGCGCGTGAAACCTCCATTGGAATGCGAATCGCGAGGATCTTGCCCCATTTCCTGACCACTGAATCTGACATTGCCGGCGCTCCTATCTGGGATAGTCTGGATATCCCGGGGATCACCTCAACCGCGGCAACAGGAGCGGCCGGTCAAGACTGTTACGGTATCCGACCAGAAGCGGCCGTTCAGGACCTGAAGAGACGGGTCGCAAGCGGCCGTCCGACGCCGCTCATCGACCGATGATGCGCGCCTCCCGCACATAGCCAAAGCTGCCCTTGCCGGGCCAGGCCCGACCGTCGGGATAGCGCAATTCTGTTCCGGCGAGTTCCGACTCATCCACCAGACGCATATTGACGCTCATCTGGCTGTTCCCAAACTTCGATATGGCGCTTGCGGTCAGGATGAAATGCGTCGTCGAACCACAATTGGCACAGAATTGGAGTTCGGCAGACGGGTTGTCCTTGTCGTGCCGGCTATATCCCTTCGTCGGTCCCTCGATGCCGACTTCGGAAGGATGGAAATACCCCCATTGCGCGCCCGACTTCCGGCAGAACGTACAGTTGCACTCGTTGATGAAGTCCGGTCGCTTTGGGATTTCGATGCGGACCTGGCCGCAGAGACAGGCGAACGTCAGCATTCGCCCATCATATCATAAGAGCCGCTGGCCTGATAGCGACCGTCTGGTTTCCTATCCTGAGCAGCTCCACCGATGTCGACCCTAAGCGGTCATTCGAATCTGACTCACGTAATTTCTAGCTCATTAATTCTGTTGCCACACCAGTCCGGTGGAAAAACCTTGATTTATGCGCAGACCATCTGCGAAGATGCGCAGCGTCATTGCCGCGATCAAAACACAACGTTCCAATCCCGCTTCATGCTCACGACCGCGATGCCATAGTCCTGAGCTTTGTCGAGCGCCTCGGACAAGGGGCTCAGCCGGAACTCTCTGTCGTAGGCAGCCTCCCTGGCTGCATCGTCATGGTGGAGAAGCAACGCGAGCCGAGGCCCGGAGCCGGACTTCGTATAACGCATCATGGCGAGATCGCCGTCGGAATTGCCGAACGCCAATAGTGGTCTACGGCCGATATGCAGGCCGATGTTCAGGGCCTTCACTTCCCGATCGTTAAAGCTGTTGAGCTCCGGCAGCTTCACAAGCGAAACCCGATTGCCGCTCAAATCGCAGCGCAATTTCACACTGGAACCGATTACCTGCTCTCGTGGGATGCCGTAAGCTTCCTCCGCGAACGCGCGCATGAAGTCCACGCCGCCCCCCGACACGATATAGGTCTTGAAACCGTTCTCCCGTAAGTATGCGAGCAACTCGACCTGCGGCCGATAGGCGCATTCCTTGAACAGCCGGCCGAACCTGGGATGCCTCGCCGTCGCCAACCATCTGCTTGCAGCTTGCTCGAAGTCCTCATCGGTTATGCCCGCATGGGTGGCGAAGGCCAGTTCGAGCAGTGCCTGTTTTCCGAGGCCAAAAAGCGTACTGTGGTCGTTTTCGAGCACGGCCTTGAACGGTTGACGTTCGGCCATTGTCGGGTCGTTGCCCGTCAACTGCCTCACGCGGTCAAAGGCGAAAAAGAACTGTATCTGAAGCGGCTGCTCGCACCAGAGTGTCCCGTCGTTGTCAAACGTGGCAATGCGCCCGGCTGGCGGCACGAATTCGGTGCCTCCTTGCGCTGTCACACGTGCGACAAAGTCGAGGATGGCGGATTTCGCTGCGCCATCGTTCCATGAGGGAAGCGAGTGACTATCCGCCATTGATGCCTCCAGCCCAGAGGGAGATCAGAGCCTCCACAGAAGCTGGCGATCTGACACCAAGTCAAGAAAGCCATTGGTGGTGCCCCACCCCTAGGTGCTGCACCAAGGAGGACGAGCATCGCTCGTCTGCTGACGGCTTTCCCGAAAGGCTTTGCTCTGGATGAGACGCACCATCAAACAGACCTCTTCCGCCCGACCGGGGAGGTTTTTTCTAAAGCCAAGCCAGCCACTGGGACGGCCTGCGGATCGTCACCGTTGCCTCGACCGACATACCCGGCCCAATCATGCTGCCAGGAATACCGTCGAAATCATCAATCAGGATTTTCACCGGGACGCGTTGAACGATCTTGACAAAATTACCGGTGGCGTTCTCCGGTGGCAGCAACGCGAAATTCGAGCCCGTCCCGCGCTGGAAGCTGTCGATATGGCCGTGCAGCACATGGTTCGGGAAAGCGTCCACATGGATCGTGACCGCCTGGCCGGCGCGCATATGCGTGAGTTGCGTTTCCTTGAAATTGGCGATGACATAGATCCGATTCGGCACCGCGGAAAACAGTGTCTGGCCGGGCTGCACGAAGTCGCCCCTCTGCACGCTGCGGCTGGCGACCGTTCCTGCCATGGTGGCATAGATCTTCGTGTAGGACAGGTTGAGCTTCGCCTGCTCAAGTGCCGCTTGTGCGCTGACGACGTTGGCTTTTGCCTCTTCTAGCTGGCTCCGCAGCACACCGCTCTGCGCCCTCGCCGCGGCCAAAGTCGCGGTATCCCGCTCCAGCGCTGCCTGCCTCTGCGTGATGTCGGATTGGGCTTGCTGTGCTTCCTCCGTTGCGGCGGCACCTTGGCTGGCCAACTTGGTAAAGCGCGCGAGCTGCTGGCTCGCGAAGGTTAGCCTGCCGCGGTCGCCGAGCAGATTGGCTTGATCGGATGCGATCACCTGGCTTTGTTCGGCCAACTGCGATACGGCCGTGGTTTCCGCGGCTTGCGCGCTTTGCAGCTTCGCGGCGGCAATGTTGAGGGCAGCCTGATAGTCCTGCGGATCAAGTTGCACCAGAAGCTGACCCGCCGAGAATGCGCTGTTGTCGGTGATACGAAGCGCGGAGACGTAAGCGGCGACCTTCGGCATCACAGCGACAGTATCGGCCTGCAAAGACGCATCATCGGTCGCGACGAAATAGAGGCTTGGCACGTAGATATAGGCTGCTGCCGCAATCAAGGCGGCTCCGATCGCCAGAGGCCAGACAGGAACCCGCAGATGCAGTCGCTTCGCCCGGGGCGGCTCGCGCATTTGCACATCCGCGGTAGACGCGCGTTCAGCGAGCCTCTGAGCGGCCAAGTTCGCTTGCTCCAGCGACGGCTCAGCCGGGGCAGAGCCATCATGGGGCAGCCTGAGATCTGCTTGTGTCATTGCTTTGCCCTCACCGTGGGCGACATCAACGGAACGAAGCACAGTGCGATGCAGCCGATCGCGGCCATGAACAGAAAGGCGTCGGCATAAGCGAGGGTCGCGGCCTGACGGGAGGCTTCCTGGCTAAGCATACCAATGGCCATGTGCTGCGCGTCGACGGGCGACGCCCCGGTGCGAGCGATCGCGAAATGAGTCGCCTGGTTCGTCCACGCCAGCGTTCTGTATCCGCCCTCGCGCACGCTCTCGTACAGTCGGGACGAATGCAGCGTCTCGCGCCAGTTCAGCAGGATGGTCACCAGCGTGACGCCGAAAGAGGCTCCGAACTGGCGAAAGCTCATGTAGATCGCAACGGCGTCGAGCTGTTGCGCCACGGGCACCTTGCCGACCGTGCCGCTCGAGGTTGCGGACAGCATGGGCGCTAGGCAGAAGGCATAAAGGATCAGCGGCAGCACATAGTAGGTATCCGGCGTGGCGGTCGTCATCAGCCGCGCAAAGAGCAGCATGGATAGAACCAGCATGGCGAAAGCGAAAGCGATGGCCTTGCGTTGGCCGAATCTCGCAATGGCCATGGTCACCAGCGGCCTGATCGTGGCTGCGGCGAGGGCATAGGCGCACATGATGCGGCCTGCCTGCGTCGCGCTGAGGCGATAGGGAAAGACATTACGCAGGAACTCCGGCAGGGCGTAAAGGCTGCCGGTGAGGATGACGCCAGCGAACAAGCCCAGCGATATGGCCGCCTGCACGTTGCGGTTGGCCAGCAGCCGCAGTTGCAGAAGTGGCGCCGTGTTGTTGGGGCTGAGCTGCCACGTGGCAAACAGCAGCAGCGCGATCAGCCCGATCCAGGTGAGCAGTTGGATGCGACCGGAGCCGAACCAATCGTCGATCTCGCCACGGCTGAGCACGATTTGCAGCGATACCACCGCGATACCAAGCAAAAGGATGCCAACCGCGTCCACGCCTTTTGCACGCACATCCGCGGGGCGCGGCACGTCCGGAAAGTACCGCAGCAGCAGCCGAATGGCGATGGCCGCTATGACGACGTTGGGAAGGAAGATCAGGCGCCAGGTGAAATTGTCGGTGACATAGCCGCAAAACAGCAGGCCGATCGCCGTCGCCAAGTAGAGCATAACGGAAGCGCGCGCCATCGACTGGCTGCGCTGTGGCAGAGGCATCACCATGTAGATGCCGGCACGCCACCACATGGCGAGTCCCGCGCCGGCAAAGCCCTGGATGGCGCGCCAGAACAGCAGTGTTGTGAAGTCAGGGGCCAGCGCGCATGCGATGGAGGTGGCCGCAAAGGCGGCCGTACTGCCGATGATGTAACGGCGGTATCCGACATGCCCGGCCATCCAGATGGACAGCGGCACGCCAAAGAACAGAGCCGAAAGGTAGGTGGTTAGAATCCAGCTTGCCTGGTCACGTGAGAGCCCCAGCGTGCCGGCCATGTCCGGGAGGACCAGGTTCACACCGTCAGAGGTGTAGAATTCCATCCAGGTCGCGAGAGCGAGGCCAAGCACCAGATACTTGCTCGGGCTCGCGGTGACCGGGCGTGCCGTTGCAGACCCGGCCAGACGCCCCAATATCGCTTCGGCTGTGCTCGGCATTGCGATCTCCGCGGGGTGGCCTATGTCTCAAAGGATGGCGGTGGGCTTGCTTGACGCGCTCTGAGGGGTGTGAGGTGCTCGGACATCTTCGGAGGCCGGCCAGCTCAATTCTTGTGCCGACGTACGGAAATTGTGCCTTGCGCGATCAATTGCCCCCTCGCCCGGCACTATGCCTGATCGTCCGACCAGGGCGATCAAGGGCGGAGCCGGGGACCGCACCGGCACCAGCCCGTAAATCACCCCGACGGCGAGACCGAGTGCAGGGGACACGATAAAGTCGTTCATGGCCAATTCCGGGTGCTGCGTTTGTCGGCGTCCAAATAAGGGTTCGGTAGCAGCCGGAAAGTAGCCCGCGCGCATGCTATGTTTCCGCCTGGCGGAAGCATGGGGCTGCCGTGCCGGATGGAATCGGCGAAATCGCCTAAATCCGCGAATTTCGTGCAGTCATCGACGCGACAATTGGCATTTCTCAAGATTGCGTGCTGCGCGGCGTCTCTCGCCGTGCCCTTGACGAGGGCCAGTGCCGCAAAGGCCGGGGACCCCGCTTCGGGTCCTGGGAGACCCTTGGACTGATCCAGGACTCGCTGGCTCTGGGACGCGATCGCCGCGCTCACGGCGACACTGCCTCCGGCATTTTAGCCCGTCTTCGCGGATTCGGCAGTGATTCGGGCCAGGATAGTAATTTTTGGCGTTGTTAAGTTGTTGAAAATAATGCCATGGTCTGCACAAGAACTGCGAGAATCGCGTGCGGTGAAGACCTAGTCTATTCTCGGCAGCGGCTTTCTATGCTTAATAGGAAGCCGCCATGTTCCTGCGCCCCACCAAACGCAAAAAGAACGGCAAGACTCACGTCTACTGGAACATCGTCGAGAACAAGCGTCTCGCCGATGGCCGGACCGTGCAGCGTCAGGTGTT
>JASHVB010000228.1 GCA_030039695.1 Acetobacteraceae bacterium | reverse complement strand
TTGGCGTGCCGACGCCGTTGAACAGGGCGATACGCGATGTGCTGGCGCTGTACGTAAATGGTGGTCGCCCCGCGTAGGGGTCGCGATAGCGCCGTGCGTGACGGCCGTTATCCGTGCCGACGCCACGAAGGCGGACCGAGCAAACCCCCGAGGGCAACTCGGAACCTGCGCGCAATTGGCTTCAGTCGGCCAACCGGCAGCTCGGCAGCCCGCAAATCGCTCGTGGTGACCTTCTTGGTGCTGACCAAACTAGCCCAACTTCCATTTTTTTGAACGCAGAGTTGGTGTGTATCAACGGGTTAGGGCGCGAGTTAGTCACTATGTGGGGGTTCAATCCATGTGTGCTTCGGGGCGATAGGCCGCGAGGGGACGGCGAGGTTGCGATAGATTTCCGCGACTTCGGGGTCGGGCGTTGCAGCCTTTCGGATGCGCAGACATGGCCCGTTGGCGGTAGGGAGCACGACAGTGCAGACCTGATGGGTTTTGAGAGTGTCGCGCAGGCTGGCCCAAGAGGTGTGGATGCCCTGGTCGAGCAGTGTTTTTTCGATCGCAGTCAACAAGTGGTAGGCCAACAAACAAAGGAAGATATGGCAGTCGGAGCGGCGCTCGATCTGGTGGAAAATTGGGCGGACGACGAGCGGTGATTTCATGTCATGGAAGGCATCCTCGGCGCGCGTGAGCAGGGTGTAGACGCGCCAGATTTCATCGGCGGTGAGATCCTTGCGATCGGTTTTGAGCAGATAGCAGCCGTCGAGCTTCTCGGCGGTACGATGTTTGTCGGCATCGAACGCAGAAACGAGCGTTGAGGATTTCTCGTCAAAGGAAAGCGGATGGTAGCGAGCTACGCGCGGATAGCGCTCGCGTAATCGACCGATGGCCTGGTTGATTTTTCCCGGCTTGACGAGCTGACCCTTGGCAACACGCTGCGCGAGCTTTTCGGTGTCGGCGAGTAGCTTTTGTTCGTGTTTGTCGCGGATGGCGCGATCCTTGGCGATGCGTTGCTCACTGCGACACAGAACATAAGTCTGGTCGGCGGTGTCAACGCAGACCTTGACCTCGATGGTGGTTTTCTTCTGTGCCGGATTGAGTGGTGAGGGTTCGCGCAACACCGGCACGAAGCCGTCGGTGTCTTCGAACTCGGCGAGCCAATGATTGCGCTCGGGCTGGCGGCTGGCAACGATGTAGTGAAGCTTGCGGGCCTTGATTTCGGCAAGGTTGTCGTCAAACGCCATGCCACGATCGACGACGACGGTTGCCCCTACCTTGAGTTCGACGCGCTCGCCGAGACGATCTATCATGGTGCCAAGCGTGCGGTGATCGCGGGTATTGCCCAGGAAGATCTCATGGGCAAGGGGAAAGCCCTCACGATTGACCACGAGGCCGACGACGAGCTGCTTGCAGTCGGAGCGTTTATCCCGCGAGTGGCCGCGTTGCGCTTTGGGATTGCGGGCGCACAGGCCCTCGAAATAGGTCGAGGTGAGATCGTAGAGATAGATCGTTTGGTCGAGATTGAACAAGCTGCGCTCGCGCTCGGTCAGCGCGGCCTCGATGGCCGCGCGGTGCGGATGCAGCTGGTCGAGGACCCGATAGAGCGGATCTTCTTCTAGCGCATCGAAGCTGACGCCGAGAATGTCGGCGAGTGCCGTGCGCCGGATCCAGGCTGGCATGGCGTGCTCGGAGGCGGGCGCGATCAACCGATTAAGCGTCATCACACAGGCGAGCCGGCACACCGCCAGCGGCAGGCCGCAATCGCGCAGAATTTGCTCAAGCCCAAGCCGTTGCCAGAACTGATAGCCGACATGAACCGGGCCTGCCTCGCGATGCTGCTCGGTGGTGACACGCGATGGATCTACTTTGATCAGTGCGCCGCCGCCTGTCGGCGGCAGCGCGGCTGAGGGATTGGTGCGTTGGGGCGCCTGCTTGGTCCGTGCCCGCACTCGGCCAATAATTTCAGCGACTTCGTCATCCTCGCCAGCAAGCAGGCGCTGCTGACCGACCAGTGCGTCCTCGATTTTGCGGGCCAGCTCGAGCCACTCTTCGCGTGGCCGCGGGCTGAGGTCACCGAGCGAGCAGATTGTGTTCTGGCGCGGCCCCTTTGGGGTCACGACGGATTCGACCAGCACATAGTTGGTGTAGGTCTTGCCGCGGTAAGTGCGTATCGACTTGCGAATATACACGTTGCACTACGAATCACGAATATGGGTGATTCGCAACGGAAACTTTCAGTCAGTTTAGTCACTATTTTCAATGGTCCGGAAAAATTGCCGCCGCCACTCCAACAATTTCAATACCGTCGCTCATGCAGACAGCTCGCGTGCACCAAAATCACCCGGGACAAAATGGAAGTTGGGCTAGCCAAGGACCACGTTGGGGCCCGGGACAGACACCGCGACGGCAGGATAGAATGCGCAACCACACGACAGACCGCGCAAGAAAATGCTGCGTAGCACCATCACACCGGTAGACCGCCAAAGGGCTCTGTTGCAAAGGCTTCGGTGCTCCGCGACGGAAGCGGAGGTAGTCAGGTCATGTTATTTTTCAGCGTGAACCGGCAGTCTATCGGCCAATCCCGCTACGCCGCATTTTCTTGCGTTTCCTGTAACGCGGCTGTGTTTTCTGTCTTCGTATCCGAGCCGGCCGCGACGATTCCATCGGATCGCGTTTGTGTTAACCGCACCGACGGAGCCTTCGCGATAGGCTCGAAGGGCACGGGGAGGGCAGGAGGTAAGTTCAAAGATAGGCGGAGACCGGAAGATCAACATCCAACTCGATGGGCGACCGGTCTCAGACGTCGGTGTTGCTCCGGCAGATCTGGCGTCATGCCGTTAGCCGCGACGAGATTCAGGCC
>JASHVB010000227.1 GCA_030039695.1 Acetobacteraceae bacterium | reverse complement strand
GCGAGACGTCGCGCAGAACGTGCGAGGCGCCGTACCATTTGTTGACGTTGTCGAGGACAATGGCGGCGGGTGAGTCCGCACGCGCCATATGCGGCAGCGGTCCAGCCTGGCTCACGTGACAGCTGACCTTTCAACACGTTGTAGATTGCACGCGTATCCTAAAGAGGCCGCAATAAGCCAAACGCCTGCGCCGCACGATGCCGACCGCGGCTTGGGTGGTGCCGGCCGGCACGGGATGGCGCTTGACCCTGCGCGGCACGGCAAATTGACATGAATTCCCGCGCTGCCAAACCCGCTTGGGAGGAGCCAAGCATGCCGCTGCCGGGCGAGGATCGAGCCAGAGTTGCGATTGAGCGTCGTCCTCGACGGGCCCGGTGTCACTTCGCGACCACAGATGGCTATGGCCGTCATTGGTGCGCCAAGCCCGGGCGTCGCTCATTGTCGCTCATTGAAGCTGACGGACATGAGTGAGCGGATTCCGTTCAGCCACAATACGCCGCCAAGCCTCAGTGGGATGGGAGGTATCGAGGTCCGAGGTCAATTGGCCGACGCCTCGATCATCGCCGCGGCCGGTGTGTAAGGCAGCCCCAGGTCACGCGCGACGGCCTCGTGCGTGAGCTTACCTCTATGTATGTTCAGTCCGTGGCAGAGATGGGCGTCGTCAGCCAAGGCGCGCCGCCAGCCCTTGCCGGCCAGCGCCAACACCGATGGCAGCGTGGCGTTGTTGAGCGCGAATGTCGAAGTGCGCGCGACCCCGCCAGGCATGTTGGTGACGCAATAATGCACCACGCCCTCTTCTACATAGGTCGGGCGTGAATGCGTGGTCGGACGGCTGGTCTCGAAGCAGCCGCCCTGGTCGATGGATATATCGACCAGAACCGAGCCTGGCCGCATGGCGTGCACCATGGCGCGCGACACCAGCTTCGGTGCCGCGCCACCGGGCACGAGCACCGCGCCTATGACCAGATCCGCATCAAGGACTGCATGCTCTATGGCCTCTGCGGTGGCGAACAGTGTCGTCGCCCGCGGTCCGAATTGCAGGTCGAGGTCGTAAAGGCGAGGCAGTGACTTATCGATAATGATCACGGACGCCTCCAGCCCGACCGCCATGCGCGCGGCGTTGGTGCCGGAGACGCCGCCGCCCAGCACGACAACTTTCGCCGCTGCCACGCCCGGCACGCCGCCGAGCAATATGCCGGCGCCGCCTTGTTCTTTCTCCAGGCAATGGGCGCCGACCTGGACCGCCATGCGACCGGCCACCTCGCTCATCGGTGCAAGCAGCGGCAGTGCGCCGCGCGCATCGGTGACAGTCTCGTAGGCGACGCAGGTGGCGCCGGAGCGCAACAGCCCCTCGGTCTGGGCGCGGTCGGCGGCGAGGTGCAGATAGGTGAACAACACCTGGCCGTCGCGTAGCATGGCGATTTCGACCGGCTGTGGCTCTTTGACCTTTACGATCAGGTCGGCAGCCGCAAACACCTCGGCGGCGCTGCCCGCCACGGTGGCGCCGGCGGCGCGGTAGGCGTCATCGGAAATGCCAATGCCCGCGGCGGCGCCATGTTCCACCACCACCTGGGCACCGTGGATCATCAGTTCCCGCACGCTCGCGGGCGTCAGGCCAACCCGGTACTCGTCCGGTTTGATCTCCTTTGGCACACCGACCTGCATCGAAGCCTCCTGCGTTGCGTCAGACGGGAAGTGGGAACCGCCGCAGATCAGGCATGTATTCTTCTTCCACGTCGATCGCCAGCGTTGCGAGCAAACGCACCACCGCGTTGTAGAAGGCGACGGCGACGGTCAGATCCACCACTTGCTCGTTGCCGAGCGCCGACAGCAACGCGGCGAAGGTGTCCGCTGCCATGGCGCCCTCCAGCGTCATCTCGCGAGCGCGGCGCAGCACGGTGCGCGTCAGTGTGTCGAGTGTCGTCGGTTTGCCGGCGGTGTCGTCGATGAGGGCCTGGATATCGTCGTCGGTGCAGCCGAAATCGTGGCTGATCTTGAGGTGATGCGACCATTCGTACGGCGAGCGCGCCAGCCAGCCGACCTGCAGGATGGCCAGCTCGCGCAGCCGGCCGTCCAGCTTGCTGGAAAAGCGGATGAAGGTGCCGACGGTGCCGAAGGCGCGCGCCGCGTTCGGTGAGTTGACCAACGCGCGGTGCAGTGAGATGGGCCGCTTCAGCAGATCCTGATTTTCGGCTGACAGATCGGAGGGTTCCAGGTAAGGCACGCGGGCCATGAGACATTTCCTTCTCGACGCCGACGGCGAGGGTAGCCCGGCGGTGGCTCGATGAGCCAGATGCCCGACGCGTTTGCGGCCTTCCGCCTGGACGGCCGGACCGCGCTGGTGAGCGGCGCGCGGCGCGAGATCGGACGTGCGATCGCTCTAACTCTGGCCGGGGCGGGTGCGCGGCTCGCAGTGCATCACGCCGGCACCGCTGAGGAAGCGCGCGACGCAGCCGCGGTCGTTGCGACGATTACCAGCGCGGGCGGTACCGCGCGGGCATTCGGGCAAGACTTCGTCGCAGACGACGCCGGGACGCATTTGGCCGCCGCCGTCACCGCATGGTCGCCGGTCGATATCCTGGTGCTGAACGCGTCCATCGAATTGCCGGAGGACTGGCGTGGTATTTCGCGTGAGCACTTTGACCGGCAGATCGCGGTAAACCTGCGCTCGACGCTGGAGCTGCTGCAGGCGCTGGTGCCGCCGATGGCCGATCGGCGCTGGGGGCGCGTGCTGACCATCGGCAGTATCCAGCAGGTCATGCCGCATCCGGCGATGCTGGTGTACGCGGGTACCAAGGCGGCGCAGCAGACCTGGGTGCTGAGCCTGGCGCGGCAATACGGCGGCAACGGCGTCACGGTGAACAACCTGGCGCCCGGCGCAATCCTGACCGCTCGCAATCGCACGCAGATGGCGACGGAAAGCGAAGCGATCGTACGCAGCATCCCGCTCGGTCGGCTGGGCACGCCGGACGATCTGACCGGCGCGGCGTTACTGCTGTGCTCTGCGGCAGGCCGCTACATCACCGGCGCCAATTTGTTCGTGGACGGTGGGCGGCACATCACCTGAGCGCCACGCGGGGTTGAACCAGGGCGGCGTCGTGCCCTTGTTAAGGACACGGAGATAGAAGATGGCATTACAAAGATCCCGCGCTTCGGCTGATCCGCCGCAGGGGCCGACGCCACCACCGTGGCTGGCCGGCGCGGCCATAGGGCTGACGGTTCTGACGATGGCGGCGGGCGCGATGACCCTGGGCACGACGCTGGCGATTGGGCAGGCGACATTGCCGAAGTAGCCCAACGTCATTGCGCGGGGCAGACCGACGAACCAATCACACCTGGCACCGCTAGAGCGCGTCTGCCGTCAGTCCGTTGAGCCGGTTCCCGCTTCGATACCCGAAGAAGATATCCGGGCCGAGCTGGTCAACCGTGCGGCAGCCGGTATAAGCCATCGTCTTGTCGAGCTCGTTGCGGATCAGGCTGATCGCGCGCAGCGCACCCGCCTCGCCGCCGACCGCGGTGCCGTAGAGCGTCGCGCGCCCGGTGAGCACCGCTTTCGCGCCGAGTGCCAGCGCCTTCGCGATGTCGGAACCGCGGCGCACACCAGAATCTAGAATGACGGTGGCGCGGTTGTTCACTGCCTCAGCAATTTCCGGCAGCAGATCGATGGTCGCGGCGGCGCTGTCCATGTTTCGCCCGCCGTGGTTGGAAACGATGATGCCGTCGAGGCCGTACTCGATCGCCTTCACCGCATCATCCGGCCGGTTCACACCCTTGATCATTAAAATCCCCGGCCACATGTCGCGGAACCGCGCGATGTCATTCCAGTCGAGCGAGTCTGCGCGCA
>JASHVB010000226.1 GCA_030039695.1 Acetobacteraceae bacterium | reverse complement strand
TCTGACTATCATCACGCCGCCGATAGTCGGCACGACGACGGACATGTTGCTAGGCGGCGCGGCGGTTATTTTCGGTATTCTCGCCCTGATGAGCGTGGCGCCTGCGGAGATGATTGCCATCGCCGTTATCGTGGTTAGCGTGGGCCAGCTGTTGAACAGTACCGCCCTAGCGTACCGGTGCCGTGCGCCGGCACCCGCCACGGATGGCGTATTGCACACGGCAGGTGACAAAATTAGCAAGCAAAGCCGTGAGGCGAAAGTTCATGAAACAGACAGGAATTGCTAATGTCCGCACCCAATAATTAACGAAGCCGCACCGCTCAGAGACTGTCGCGCAACTTCATGCTGCGCGTCACGGCTGTCTTCTCCGATCCGGACCCGCACGACGGCAATAGATAAACGTCAAATGGGAGGCGCATGCAATGGCCATCATGACAGCGAAGCGCGCAGCTCCGGTCACGCGCCGACGCTTGCTGGCATCGACTGGGTTCGCGTCGGTCGGCGCGGTATCCGGCTGGTTCACGCCTTACATCTCGCGCGCTGATGCGCAAAGCAAGACACTGACCATCGTACAGTGGAGCCACTTCGTTCCGGCGTTTGACACCTGGTTCGACAAATTCGCCGCCGACTGGGGCAAGAAAAACGGGCTGGCCGTCACCGTCGACCACATCCCCGAGCAGGATGTGGCGGCACGCGCGGCCGCGGAGGCGGCGGCGCAGTCAGGACATGACCTCTTCATGTGGAACGGCGCGGGTGGCGCGCATCTCTACCGTAAGTACCTGGTCGACATGTCAAAGTTTGTCGACTACGTCGAGAAGAAATACGGCAAGGTCAGCACTATCGGCCGGCAGATCGCCTACAACGCCGACGACCACACGTGGTCCGCCTATCCCGACTACTACATCAACAACCCCGGGATGTATCGCAAGGACCTGTGGGACGAGATTGGCATGCAGCCGGATACTTGGGAGGATATCCTGAAGGCTGGCCCGAAGCTGAAGAAGCTGGGGCATCCCGAGGGATTGTCCTTCTCTCGCGGCAACGACCCCAACCTGCAGTGGCGTGGCCTGCTGTGGAGCTATGGCTCGGCGGTGCAGGACGAAACCGGCAAGCACGTCACCCTCGACAGCAAGGAAACCGTGGAGGCGGTAAAGTTTGCCGTGGCCCTGTACAAGGAGGCGTTCACCCCGCAGGTGCTATCCTGGAACGACGCCAGCGACAATCAATATATCGATTCCGGCGTCGGGTCGTACATCATCAATCCGATCTCGGCCTATCGCACGGCGCAGCAGCTCAATGAAAAGCTGGCGGACAACATCTTCCTGTGGAAATGCCCGAAAGGGCCGACGCGCCGGCTGATCGGCGCCGCCTCAAACTGTTACGGCATCTGGAAATTCTCCAAGAATCAGGAAGCAGCCCACGAGTTCCTGAAATACTACGTCGACAACTGGGTCGAGGCCTTCAAGGCTAGCACCGGCTACAACATGCCGCTGTTCCCCAATATGGTGCCGAAGCCGATGCCGGTCCTGTCCAACGATCCGACATCGCACCCGCCAACCAAGCTTGCGATCACCGAGACGTCCGACGAGTGGTGCGCTGTCGCTGGCTGGCCCGGACCGGCCTGGGCGGCGACCGACGAGGTCTATAACGACTTCGTCCTGTGCGACATGATGACCAACGCGGCCATCGGTAACATGACCCCCGAACAATCCGTGAAGCGGGCCACGAAGCAGGTGGAGGGAATCTTCAGTAAATGGGGTGTGTGAGGCCGTGGGCCCGGACTGGCCGGCAAAGGCCGGTCCGGGTCGCGGCACAGGTTGCCACAGGCGGCCGGGTCTGGACCGAGCACAGGCTTGCAGTGGAGTTTTTCGATGGGCGCAGTGGCAACCAGCAATATCCGTAAGACCTTCGCCGACGTCGCTGCGGTCAACGGCATCAGCCTGATCGTGCGCGATGGCGAGTTCATGGTATTGCTCGGGCCCTCCGGCTGCGGCAAGACCACCTTCCTGCGCATCATCGCCGGGCTGGAGAGGCAGACCGACGGCGACGTACGGATCGACGGCGCAGTAGTCAACCACCTGCCGCCGCGCGCCCGTGGTATCGCCATGGTGTTCCAAAGCTACGGCCTCTACCCGCACTTCACCATCCGCAACAACATCGCCTTCCCGCTGCGTACCCAGCGCGTGGCAAAACCGGAGATCGAGCAGAAGGTGGCATGGGCGGCGCAATTGCTCGGCATCGCGCATCTGCTGAATCGCCGGCCGCGCCAGCTTTCCGGCGGCGAGCGCCAGCGCGTCGCGCTGGCCCGCGCGCTGGTGCGAGATCCCAGCGTGTTCCTGCTGGATGAGCCGCTATCGAACCTCGACGCAAAGTTGCGCGCTTCGGCGCGCAACGAGATCCGCCAGTTCCAGCAGCGCGTCGCGACCACCACAATATACGTCACGCATGACCAGGTTGAGGCGATGGGTATGGGCGATCGCATCGCCGTGATCGAGCAAGGCAAGATTCGGCAGGTCGGCACACCGGCGGAAATCTACGACGATCCCGCGGACCGCTTCGTCGCCACCTTCGTCGGCACCCCGCCGATGAACTTGATCGAGTGGAACGGCGGCCATCTCGGGTTCCGCCCGGAACAGTTTCTGCCGAAGCAGATGGCGGAGACTAGTGCAGTCACGGATTTTTCCTTCTGTGTCGATCGTGTCGAGTACCTGGGCTCCGAGCGGGTCGTGTACGGCTGGGTGCAAGGGCAGAACCAGAGTCAGCAGGTGGTGGCGAAACTGCCCATAGCACACGTGCCGCTGAACGACCTCCGCGTCAGCGAATGGCACAACTTTGCGGTGCGTGACTCCGCACTCTGCTACTTCGACAGCAATGGCACGCGGGCCAGGAGGCATTGATCGTGCGATGAAAGCCTCTATTGCACTCGCGGAAGCGCCGCGCCGCGTCCGCACTCCCTGGCGCTTCGTGCTGGATCGCGCCGAGATACTGGGACCGATCCTGCTGGCGCCGGCAACGCTTTACATCCTGGTGTTGGTGGCTGTCCCGTTCTTCCTGGCTGTGTACTATGCACTAAGCGCCTATACGGTGTACAATCCGAGCTGGCACTTCGTTGGCCTGCGAAACTTCATTCAGGTTGTGCACAGTGATATTTTCTGCCAGACCCTAGGTAACACATTCATCTTCACGTTCTTCTCGCTGATGATCGGCCTGGTGCTAGGCAAGTTTGGCGCACTGGTGCTGCTGCGCCCGTTTCCCGGCCGGCGCCTGGTGCGCGCGTTGATCATATTGCCTTGGGCGGTGCCGATAGCGCTTGCTGCGGTGGCATGGGAATGGATGTTCGATTCTCTCTATAGTGTCATCAACTGGACGGCGATCGCGCTCGGCCTTATGAGCC
Organism: Acetobacteraceae bacterium; assembly: GCA_030039695.1. Next base: position 1,496 of record JASHVB010000226.1, on the reverse strand, counting down.
GCGCGGATGCGCCGAACTGGTTGGGCCAGTCGGATCTGGCGATGATCTGCATCGTCGTGGTCAACGCCTGGCGCTTCTTCCCGTTCGCCATCGTGATCTTCCTAGCCGGCATTACCGCTGTGCCGCAGGACGTGCTGGATGCCGCGACCGTCGACGGTGCTGGCTTCTGGCGGCGCAACTATCAAATCATCGTGCCAATGATCGCGCCGATCGTCATCATCGGCCTGATCTTCGGTGTGGTGTTCACCTTCACCGACCTCAGCGTGGTGTACCTTCTCACCAACGGTGGGCCGGTGAACAGCACGCAGGTGCTGGGCAACCTGGGCTTCCTGGTGGGCATTACCGACGGCGACGTCGCACACGGCGCCGCCATCTCACTGTTTATGTTCCCGGTGTTGTTCGTCCTGGTCGTCCTGATGCTGCGCTACATCCGGCGGCACGAGATTTGATATGCAAACCCGTGCCCCGATCCCGCACCACATCGGCATCGTCGCGAAGGAAGGCGCTTTCTATACCTCAGTCGCGTTCTTCCTAGTGTTGGCAGCATTCCCGTTCTACTGGATGCTGATCACGGCGCTGAAGACCAATCCGGACCTCTACAACGTCCAGAACATCCCATTCTGGTTTAACGAGCCGCCGACACTGGAGCACTTCCGCTATCTGTTCGAGCAAACGCTGTTCCTGCGATGGCTGCTGAACTCGTTGATCATCGGCGTCTGCGTGGTGGCGATCACGTTGGTCACCGCGCTGCCCGCCGGCTACAGCCTGGCGCGCCTCGGTGGCAAGCGCGGCGAGGCAATCGGCATCGACATCTTCCTGACCTACCTGGTACCAACCACACTGCTGTTCTTGCCACTGTCGCGCATCATCACCATGATTGGGCTGCAGAATTCGCTGTGGTCGCTGGTGGTGGTCTATCCCACCTTTACCATCCCGTTCTGCACGTGGCTGCTGATGGGCTTCTTCAAGACCATCCCGCGCGAAGTGGAGGAAGCTGCCATCGTCGATGGCTGCAGTCTGCTCGGCTGCTTCTTCAAAATGGTGGTGCCGCTGTCAGTGCCAGGCATCCTCACAGTGATCATCTTCACGTTTACGCTGACAATGCAGGAATTCGTCTATGCGCTGACGTTCATCTCGGCATCATCCCAGAAGCCCATCACGTTGGGTGTGGCAACCGACCTGGTGCGCGGCGACATCTTCTACTGGGGCGAGCTGATGGCAGGGGCGCTTATCGCCAGCATCCCCGTGGCGATTGCGTATAACCTGTTCCTTGATCGCTTCATAGCTGGCATCACCGGGGGAGCCATCAAATGACGCTGATCTGGGTGCGAACCGCCGGGATTTGTTATGGCCTACCAACGATACTTACCGTTTCTGTGCCCTAATGACGGCAGGCGCAAATTGTTCGACAAATCATCACGGCAGCCCTCGGCCTGACGGTGACGAAGCGAGCCTCGTGCAAATCGACAATAGGGGGAAGAACAACCTTAACAGAA
>JASHVB010000225.1 GCA_030039695.1 Acetobacteraceae bacterium | reverse complement strand
ATGCGCGTCGCGCTGGCCACCGCGCTGTTCACCAACCCTGACCTGCTGCTGCTCGACGAGCCGACCAACCACCTCGACCTTGAAGCGACGCTTTGGCTGGAATCGTGGCTGGCACGCTTCCCTGGTGCGGCGCTGGTGGTCTCGCACGACCGCGGCCTGCTCGATCGGGCGGTGCAGGCGATTGCTCTGCTCGATCGCGGCAAGATCAGCGTCACGCCCGGCGGGTTCGACGAATTCGTGCGTATCCGCACCGAGCGTGCCATGCAGCTTGCCAGTGAGGCGAAGCACATTGCGCAGCAGCGCGCGCACATCCAGTCATTCATCGACCGCTTCCGTTACAAGGCAAGCAAGGCGCGCCAGGCGCAGGCGCGCATCAAGGCGCTGGCCCGCCTGCCAGAAATCGAGACGGTCATCGAAGCCGCGCCCACCCGTTTCGAGTTTCCCGAGCCGGCGCGCATTGCCCCCCCGATCCTCGCGCTGGACCGCGTCAGTGTCGGCTATGACGGGGCGCCAGTGCTGCGCAACGTCTCCGTCAACCTCGACATGGATGATCGCATCGCCTTGCTTGGGGCAAACGGCAACGGCAAGTCGACGTTGGCGAAACTGCTGGCCGGGCGGCTCGATCCCTTAATCGGCGAGATCCGCCGCGGGCCAAAGCTGCGCGTCGGATATTTCGCGCAGCACCAGACGGAAGAGCTGACAGAATCGGAACCACCGATCGACCACATGGCCCGTGCCTTGCCGCGGGCGACGCCACCACAGGTACGCTCGCAGCTCGCGCGCTTCGGGCTGGACGCCGATCGTGCGGAAACGCCGGTTGCGAATCTGTCGGGTGGAGAGAAGGCGCGGCTGCTGCTGGCACTGGCGACGCGTGAAGCGCCGCAGTTGCTGATCCTCGACGAGCCCACCAACCATCTAGACATCGATGCGCGCGAGGCGCTCGTGAAGGCGCTCGCCGATTTCCAGGGTGCGGTGCTGCTGATCACGCACGACCCGCATCTGGTGGAGCTGGTGGCTGACCGGCTGTGGCTGGTGGCGGACGGGACCGTGCGGCCGTTTGACGGTGATCTCGACGAATACCGCGCACTGCTGGCGGAACGCTCGCGACCGGCGGCGAAGGCCGATGCCGCGCCCCGCCGCGACGAGCGCCGGCGAGAACGGGCGGAGACGCGCGCGGCTCAGGCCCCGCTGCGCCGTCAGGCGAAGGAGGCCGAGGCGTTGGTTACGAAGTTGAATGCGGAGCGTGCCACGCTTGAGGCAAAACTCGCTGATCCCGCAATGTACGGTTCAGGACGCACGGGGGAGCTCACCGCCGCGAACACGCGCCTGGCCGCCATCACGCGCGAGACCGCCGCTGCCGAGGCCGCGTGGCTGGAAGCTGAAGAGGCGCTGGAAGCGGCATCTTAGTGGTCGGAGTCGACCCGCGCCCCAAGCGTCGTTACGGTGCTCGGTATGAACGACGGACAGGCCCGACTGCTCGGCGCGGCGTATCAGGGACCGGGCTTCCCCGCATGACGTGGTCCATTCTCGCCCGCGATCCGACCACCGGTAGCCTCGGCGTCGCCGTCGCCTCGCGCTTCTTCGCGGTTGGCGCGATCTGCCCATACGTTGAGGGCAACGTCGCGGCGCTCGCCACCCAGGCGTTGGTCAATCCGATGTACGCGGTGCACGCCATGCCGCGGCTGCGCAACGGAGAGGCTGCGGCCGCTGTGCTGACCTCGCTCGTCGCGCCGGACGCGGGCGCGGAACAGCGCCAGTTCCACATCCTCGACGGCGCCGGCCGCATCGCCCAGCACAGCGGTGCCCACTGCGTCACCTGGGCGGGGCATGTCAGTGCCCCTAACGTATCGGTTGCGGGTAACATGCTCGCCGGGCCGCACGTGGTGCAGGCCACGCTCGACGCGTATCTCGCCGCGACTGGTCCGATGGCCGAGCGCCTGCTGGGCGCCATGGAGGCCGGCGAAACGGCCGGCGGCGACAAGCGTGGCAAGCAGTCGGCCGCGCTGAAAATCTGCACGCGCGACCCCTATCCTGACCTCGACATCCGTGCCGACGACCACCCCGACCCGCTGGCCGAACTGCGGCGCCTCTATCGTGTCAGCCTGGAACGCTACGCCGTGTTCCGCCGCTTCCTGGCTGGCACGGACAGCTCTGTCGGCGCCCTCGACCGAGCGGTCATCGACGCCGCGATCACCCGAGGCCGCGTCCCGCCCGGCTAGCTGTGCCCTCGGTCGCGGCTGCAGCCGCGCCGTCGCGCCAGAGGCGGGCACTTTCGCGGCGCTGGCCACTGCGCTGGCCGGCCCGCAAAGCAGCGCGATCTGTGGGCGTGCCCGACCTCGTCACTCATGGCGTCAGCGTACCGCCGGCCGGTCCGGACGTTGTTCATCTAGCGGCAAAGGGCACGCAGCACGCCTGTCCACGAAGGTTGGCAACCCACCGAGGCGGTCCGTGCGTGCAACTGACGGCTCAGTGTCTTGTTGACGGCTCAGCAACGAGGCAATGTTCCGCTCTAGGGCGCACACTGGAACGGCAGCATTATGCGTCGGCCCGCCGGGGAAGGTTTCCGCACGTCGCTTTGCGCGATACCAGGAAACGCGCTCGGCCAAACAACGGACGATGTAACTATGCGCATACCCGTTCTCGCTCTGCTCGGCGCACTGTTGCTGGGAACCAACGCCTATGCCCAGCAGCACGTCCTCCAAATCGGCCTGCGCGAGGATCCGGATCTGCTCGATCCAACCCTCGGTTCCTCCTATGTCGGGCGCATCGTCTTCTCGGCGATGTGCGACAAATTGTTCGATATCGATGCGAAATTGAACATCGTGCCGCAGCTCGCCACCGGCTATCAGTGGCCGAATCCCACGACGCTCATCATCCACATCCGCCCCAACGTTCTGTTCCAGGATGGCGAGACGCTCGACGCCGGCGCGGTAAAGTACAAACTGATGCGCGACCTGACGCTCAAAGGCAGCATGCGGCGAGGCGAGATCAACTCCATCCGTTCGATCGACATCATCGATCCGCTGACCGTTCGGTTGAATCTCAAGTCGCCGGCATCGCAATTACTGGGCCAGCTTACCGACCGCGCCGGTATCATGATCGCGCCCAAAGCGGCGCAGGCAGAGGGCGACAAATTTGGCCTGCACCCCGTCTGCGCGGGGCCGTTCAGCTTCGGCTCGCGCGTTGCGCAGGACCGTATCGTTCTGAACCGCTTTCCCGGGTACTGGAATGCGAAGTCGACCCATTTCGACCAGGTGATCTACTTGCCGAACCCGAATTCATCGGTGCGGCTGGCCGATCTGCAGGCCGGCGCGCTCGATCTGGTGGAGTACATCCTGCCAACCGACGTGCCCGCGGTGGAGAAGGATCCGAAGCTAAAGGTCTCGATGGACGATTCGCTCGCTTATGAAGGCATCACCTTCAACACCGGCAATGGCGCGGCGTCGAACACCACGCTCGGAGGGAACGCGCTGGTGCGGCAGGCGTTCGAATTGGCGATCGACCGCTCCGCGCTGATTCACGTCGTCTACAACGGCCTGTTCTTTCCGACCGCGCAGGCCAATCCACCCAGCTCCCCGTTCTACTTCCAGGATATCCAACCCCCGGCACGCAATGTCGCGAAGGCGAAGGCGCTGCTGAAGGAAGCGGGCGTCGTTCTGCCTGTGCCGGTGACGCTGACCATCACCAACGGCTCCGACATCCAGCAGGCGGGCGAAGTCATCCAGGCGATGGCCGCTGAAGCGGGATTCGACGTTAAGCTCAGGGTGATGGAGTTCGCGTCTTCGCTGCAAGCGGGCTACGCTGGCGATTTCCAGGCGTATTTCATCGGCTGGTCGGGCCGCGCCGATCCCGATGGCAACATGTGGCAGATGCTGCATACCGGTGGTCAGTTCAATTATGGCCATTACAGCAATCCGGAGGTCGACAAGGCGCTGGATGACGCCCGTACCGTCGCGGGCGTGGACCAGCGCCGAGCGTTCTATGCAAAGGTCTGGGCGGAGCAGAGCAAGGACCTGCCGCTGATCTATCTGTGGACCGCGAAGAATATCGTCGGGATGAAGAAGAGCATCACTGGATTCGAGCAAGTTCCGGATGGGCTGATCAGGCTGCAGGGACTGCAGAAGGGGCAGTAAGCAAATGACGCGATCTCACCCACGGACTAAGAGAGGTCTCGCCGCAGTCCGAGCCGGGTGAGGGGCCGAACACCCAGACAGCCGTGATGTCATGCCTCATTCGACAAGCTGGCGCGTGCGGGCTTCTCCGGCTTCGCGGACGAGGCGGGCGGACATTTGCCGGTATGCTCCCGCGAACGCTTCCACGTGCCCGGCCGTCGCATTCCATGGCAACGAGACGCGGATCGCCTGGCCGGCCAGCGGCCCAAGCCCCATGGCCTGCAGCACGTGACTGACGGCAACCTTGCCGGAACTGCATGCCGCGCCCGCGCTGACCGCAACACCCGCAAGGTCCAGCGCAATCACCTGCGCGTCGGCGCGCACGCCGGGCAACGCGAGGCTGGTTGTATTGGGTAGCCGCGGGGCCGCACCGCCGCACACCACCGCACCACAGGCAACCGCCGCCTGTTCGGCCGCGTCGCGCAGCGGCACCAGCGCAGCGGCATTGCCGCTCGCCTGCGCCGCAGCCGCAAAGCCCGCGATGACAGCGACCGGCGGGGTGCCGCCACGTCGGCCTCGCTCCTGCCCGCCGCCGGCGATCAGCGGCGCGATGGAAGAGAACGCTGACGCCAGGAGCAGCGCGCCGGCGCCGGCCGGCCCGCCGAGCTTGTGCGACGAAATCGCCATGCTGTCGGCGCCGAGCGCAGTCAGATCGGTCGCCATCCGTCCGGCCGCCTGGACGGCGTCGACATGCAGCCGCGCGCCATAGCGGCTGCAAAGCGCGGCGGCGTCAGCCACGGGCTGGATGGCACCGGTCTCATTGTTGGCCAGCATCAGGCAAACCAGGGCTGGCGGCCCGGCGGCCAGCAGCGACGCGAGGGCGTCGAGGTCTGCCAAGCCATTGCGATCGACCGGGAGCTCCGTCGCGCCGGGTGCCGCAGCGCGGACGGCGTCATGCTCTGTTGCGCCGATGATCCGGCGACGGCTGCTTCCCAACGCATAGATGGCAAGCGCATCCGCCTCGGTTCCGCCTGATGTGAACACCAGGTCCGCGGGACGGACACCGAAGCGGGCGGCCAGGGACTCGCGACAGTCTTCCATGATCCGCCGGGCGGCGCGGCCGGCGGCGTGTACGGACGAGGGGTTGCCGGTCACGTCGAGCGCCGCGGCAATCGCGACGCGTGCTTCCGGCCGCAGTGGCTCGGTGGCGTTGGCGTCGAGGTAAACCGGCGAAGAGCGGGCGGGAGGCATGAGGAGAATATAGTGCGTGCCGCGGAACCCTCACCCTCGTTGATGCGCAGCGCGAGCTGTTCCGCCGCGGGCGGTCGAGTTTTTGCCAATGCTCCGCGCCACGGCTCAGCTTGCAGGTGCCAGCGGGGCCCGCCTGTGCAACTTCTCCGCCGTACCAGCAGCGGGGCGGGTCCTGAGGGCTGTCTGCCATGCGTTGGAGGTCAGCGCGATGACGGGCGTGCGACGGCCGCGGAACGTCTCGATCCGGCTAATCGCGCGCCTCGCCCCATAGCTGCCGGCTGCGCGGGCCCGGTTGCTCAACGCGATGGCGGCACGACGAGAGCCGGAGCCGCCTGGTGCCGGGGCAGTCCTTCCCGGCTACAGCCCGAGAATTGCCTTCGCGACGATGTTGCGCTGGATCTCGTTGCTGCCGCCGTAGATCGAGACCTTTCGGTAGTTGAAGTACATCGGCGCCGCCTCGGTGGCGTACTCGGGACCGACCACCTCTTCGTTGCGGCCTTCGAAATCGCGCTGGTACGGCATGGCGTACGGACCAACAACCTCCATCACCAGCTCGGTCAGCTGTTGCTGGATTTGCGAGCCCTTGAGTTTCAGGATTGACGATGCCGGATTCGGCCGCCCCTTCTCACGCCGGCGCTCATCGGAAACGACCCGCAACTGCGTCATCTCCAGCGCCTTCAACTCGATTTCCACCGCGGCGAGTTTCTCGCGGAAATGCGGGTCCTCGATCAGTGGGCGGTCGCCGGCGCGTTCCAATGAGGCCAGCTCCTTGATGCGCGCGACCTTCGCCTTGGACGCGCCGACGCGGGCGATCCCGGTGCGTTCGTTGCCCAGCAGGAATTTTGCGTAGTCCCAGCCTTTGTTTTCCTGTCCGACGAGGTTCTCGGCGGGTACTTCAACGTTGTCGAAGAACACCTCGTTTACCTCGCGTCCGCCCTCGATGGTGATGATCGGCCGTACGGTGATGCCGGGTGTCGTCATGTCAACCAGAATGAAGGAAATGCCTTCCTGCTTCTTGGCCGCGGGATCGGTGCGGCACAGACAGAAGATCCAGTCGGCATACTGCGCCAGAGTGGTCCAGATCTTCTGGCCATTGATGAGGTATTTGTCGCCCTTGCGCTCGGCCCTGGTGCGCAGGCTGGCAAGATCGGAGCCTGATCCCGGCTCGGAAAATCCCTGGCACCAGAAAATGTCCGCGTTTGCCGTCTTCGGCAGGAAGCGTTGCTTTTGCTCATCGCTGCCGAATTGCGCGATGACCGGTCCGACCATCGTCACGTTGAAGCCGATCGGCGTCGGCACGTTCGCCTGCTGCATCTCGTCCTGATACATGTAGACCTGCACCGGGGACCAATTCTGGCCGCCCCATTGCACCGGCCAGTTCGGTGTCGCCCAGCCGCGCGCGTTCAGGATGCGCTGCGAGGTAATCATGTCGTCGCGGGTCAGGCCTTCGCCCTCCGCGACCTTGTTGCGGATCGACTGCGGGATTTCCGTGCGGAAGAAACGGCGGGCTTCCTCGCGAAAGGCGATTTCCTCGGGTGTGAAGTTCAGGTCCATGGCGTTGTCCTTCCGGAACAGAGCACGGGTTGCGCGTGAGTACCGGCGGCGGCAGGCGGCGTCAATCGGCGAGCAGGCAGGATCCCTGCAGCATGGCCGCGGTTGTGCCGGCCAGCCACGTCTGTCCTTCGCGCGCGCCGAACCGGCGTGCATGGCCGGGAAGCGTCCGGCCGCAACGGACAAACGGCTCTGGTGCAAACAGCACAGCGAGCGAGAGGTTGTGGGCCTCGGGCTTGCGATGCTGTCACTTTATTCGGCTGCCAGGACGGTATCCCAGACAGCAGGCGCTCGCCGATCCCGAAGACGTAGCCGAGCGAAGTTGAACCGGCACTTGCGGATCCGCAGCGGCAGTTCAATCCCTGCTATGGTCACCGCCGCGGTCTTGCACCGCTTCAACCCGAGCGTCGGAGCAATCCGTAGCGTTACGCCCCGATGGTCCTGCCTGATCAGATTGTTCAAGTACTTCGATCGTCGCAGCCTGGTGTCGGCAGGCAGTTCTCCGTCGGTCTTCGTCTCGCGCAGGGCGCGGTGCGATGCGGCGTCGCCATCCAACGCGACCGTCCGCGGGCCCGATCCCTGACCCTTGATCGCCTTGCGGATAAACGCCCTGGCCGCAGCAACGTCACGCTTTGGGCTGAGACGAACGTCGACGGTGATCCAGCGGTTGAGCTGGAAATTAAGGCTTGGATCGCGGAGAAGCTCATAGCTGCCGACGAAAAAATGGCTCGCACACGGGCGGTCCATCACCGGCCGCCCATAACGGGCAAGGCCAAAAGAGCCCCGCCATGGCTAATGCGCTCGTTCGAAAGAGCAAGCGACGGCGGTGAATGGTCATGGTAACAGCGTTACGATCCGGAGTTGGCGAAGTCTCGATCGCCCGTGTTCCGCGCGGCATGGTTACACAGCGCTTGCCCGTTGTCCGCCTTGGGGTCATCGGCGGCCGATGTTCCGTATGCCGCAAATGGCGGCTTGGGGTCGATTCCGGTGCTGGCCGCCGCGCCTCGCTATGGGCGCCTGGGCGGCCATCGTGTGCGGATCAGTGTTGGCGGGCAACCACGACGAGACCGCTGCTCCAGGCGAGGCTGACCGTGCGGAAGCCGGGCCGTGACGCGAGATCGGCGAGCAGTCGCGGTGGCTTCGGTGCATGCGCGGCTGGCCAGCTCGCTTGCGGCAGCATGTCGTCAATCACGTAGAGCCCGCCTGGCAACAACAGCGCCAGCGCTTCGTCGAGCAGTTCAAACTTGCCGGGCCAGGCATCGGCAAAGATCAGGTCGAATGACGCCCCGACGTTACCGCGCAGGAATTCGACGGCGTCCTCGGTGATGATCTCCAGGCGGATGTCGCTGCCGAGGATCTCGCGTGCCACGGCCTGTGGCACCGCATCGACGTCGACTGTGACCAGTCGAGCGTTCTGGTCCATACCGTCGAGCAGCCAAGCCGCGGAGAGGCCGGTCCCGGTCCCCAGTTCCAGCAATCGTCCGCCTGGCTTGGACGCCGCCAGCACGCGCAGCATCGCTCCGGTCCGCGGTTCGGAGGGCATGGGGAAGGCGAGCGCCTTTGTGCGCGCCAGGATGGCGGGGAGAGCGGCGGGTGGATTGAGATGGGTGAACTCGTCCATCACGTGAAACTACCGCCCGAGCGGGTGGGACCCAAGGCCCCCCTCGACCGCCGCTGTGGGTCGAGAGCAGCCACGGCCGTGTACGACTGGGAGGGGTGGAGAACTGTCCGCCCTGAGGCCCAAAGCGCCGAAACCGGGTATTTATCTCAAGATCGAGGCTGGCCGGAAGCGGCAACAGCCTATTCGCCCGCCGCCTCTACTCTGGTCAGGCAACTGTGCGGGCAGGTGCAACCTCGCGCAGAATAGGCGCTTGGGTGCGGCGTCAGGTTGGCGTCCAGGTGGAGAAGCGAACCATGAGCACTGCTGCGGTTATTCGGGTCCCCGGCTTTTGCGGCCTGTGCATCGCCCGCTGCGGCAGCATCGCCAGCGTGGAAAACGGGCGCTTCACGCGGCTCGATCCCGACCCCACACATCCGACCGGCCAAGCGCTTTGCGCCAAGGGTCGTGCCGCGCCGGAGCTCGTCGACAGCAAGGAGCGGCTGACCCGGCCGTTGCGCCGCACGCGACCGAAGGGCGAGGCGGATCCCTGCTGGGTGGAGATTTCCTGGGACGAGGCGCTGGACACAACGGCGGCGGCGATGCGACGGCTGGCGACCTTGCACGGGCCACAGAGCGTGGCTTTCAGTCAGTCTTCCCCTTCCACCACCGCAATCGGCGATTCGGCACCATTCATGCGTCGCTTGATGAACGCCTTCGGCACGCCGAACCTGGTATGGGCACTGGACCTGTGTGGCTGGGGCCGAGGCTTTGCCACGCGCTACGCGTTCGGTGTCGCGAGCGTCGCTACCGGCAGCGGCGGCGGGGCGATGGCGGACATCGCTAACAGCGGCTGTCTGATCCTTTGGGGGTACAATCCTTCCTACACGCGCCTGACGCACGCGACCGCGACAGTCGCGGCGCTCAAGCGCGGGGTGAAGCTTATTGTTGTCGATCCGCGCCATGTCGGGCTTGCCGGCAAGGCCGATGTCTGGCTGCGCCTTCGTCCTGGCACCGACGGTGCACTCGCGCTTGGCCTCGCCCATGCGATGATCAGCCGCGGTTGGTACGACCGTGAATTCGTGCGGACGTGGACCAACGCACCGCACCTTGTTCGCTCCGATACCGGCCGGCTACTTCGTGCGGTTGATCTCGCGGAGGGGGGAGATACCGGTCATTTCGTCGCCTGGGACGGATTGGCGGACCGGCCCGTCGCTTACGACCCGGCGACGAGCCGCTACGGCGCGCCCGTCCAGCATCTCGTCCTCGAGGGTGAGGTCATGGTTGCGACGAAGCTGGGAATGCTGCCCTGCCGCCCGGTGTTCGCGCATTATGCCCGACTCTGCGCCCAGTACACGCCCGAGCGCGTCGCGGAGATCTGCTGGATCGCCCCCGACCAACTGGAGGCAGCGGCACGGCTGCTTTGGGATTCGCGGCCGGTCTCCTACTACGCCTGGAGCGGCCACGAGCATCACGCCAACACCACCGAGACGGCGCGCGCGATGGCGCTACTTTACGCGCTCACCGGCTCATTCGATGAGCGCGGCGGCAATGTGCTGTTTCCCGCCGTTGAGAGCCCAGCAATCACCGGCGAGGACTTGCCGGCGGCGACGAATTTGGCGCCGGCCGTTGGGGTTGAGAAACGTCCTCTTGGGCCGGCGAAATGGAACAATGTCTCCGCGCCCGATTTCTACCGCGCGGTGCTGGAGAGCGAACCCTACCCTGTGCGTGGGCTGGTGGGGTTCGGCTCGAACCTGCTGCTGGCGTTTTCCGACCCGCTGCGCGGGCGGCGAGCGCTTACGGCATTGGATTTTTACGTTCACGCCGACCTGTTCATGAACCCAACGGCCGAGCTGGCCGACATCGTGCTGCCGGTTGCTTCCTGCTTTGAGCGGGAGGCGCTGCGCTTCGGCTTCGAGGTCAGCGCCGAGGCCCAGTCCTTGGTGCAGCTTCGCCAAGCGGTCGTGCCACCAACCGGCGCGGCTCGCTCCGACATCGACATCATCTTCGATCTCGCGGTCAGGCTTGGACTGGGCGAGCACTTCTGGAACGGGGATGTTGAGGCGGCCTACCGTCACCAGCTCGTACCTAGCGGCCTGAGCCTGGAAGCCCTCCGCGCCGAGCCCAGGGGCGTCCGCGTGCCACTCACCACCCGCTATGCCAAGCACGCCGAGCCGGACACGAGAGGCAATACGCGCGGCTTTGCCACACCCTCGCGCAAGGTAGAGTTCTGGTCCGAGACCCTGCAGGCGAAGGGTTACGCGCCGATGCCAGAATTTGTACCGCCCCCGGCTCCACAGGCGGCGCGCTATCCGCTGGTGCTTACCTGCGCCAAGCCCACACTGTTCTGCCAGACCCAGCACCGGGCTCTACCGGGCCTGCGCCGGCGCGCAATGGAGCCTGAGGTGATGCTGCATCCGCAGACCGCGGCGCAGCGTGGCATCGTGGCCGGAGACTGGGTAAGCGTCGAGACTCAAGCAGGCGCGATGCGCGCACGGGCACTGCTCAACGACAATATTGATGTGCGTGTGGTCGTGGGCGAGCACGGCTGGTGGCAAGCGTCCCCCGAAGCCAATGCACCGGGCTATGATCCATTCAGCTTGCAGGGGTCAAACTACAACCTGACTGTCGATCCGTCCGCACGCGATCCTATCAGTGGTACCACGGCGCATCGATCTGGTTGCTGCGAGGTTTACCGAATCACGTAAGCGCAGCGGAGCAAAGCGGCAGACATTGATCTCGTCGCAACGTGATAGCGGCCCGAGAGGTGAACTTTGCGCAGGTCGACCACTTTGGCCATGTGTATGCGGCATTTGCGATGGTGAGGTACATCGCGGATCATCAGATTTGGTCTGACTTGCACCTGCATCGGCATTACAAAGGTCGTGAAGCGGTCAAAAGCCGTCGGTCCCTCACGCGCGGCACGGTGGGCCGGACGGCGGCTGGCGCGTCTGCAACGTCCTTGATCTCTCACTAAGGCGGCTCAGGACGGTTCGGACCATCGCCGCTCGAACTTGCGCCGCGCTCCTCTAGCGAGACCGGCGTAGGCCTCGGGGCGTTCCTTGTCGCCGCATCCAATCGCGTCTCGTTCCGACCGCCCGTTGCGCTGACCGTTTCCTGCGTTGGAGTTGGCTCGGCGAATTCGCAGGCCTGCCAATACCTGCAACCATTGAGGAACAGGTTGACGCAATCGTCAGCCCAGCCGTCAAGCTCCGCTCCGGTCATCGGCGTTCCGAGGCCGAGAGCGCGGCGCTGCGGTACGGTCATCAGGAGAGAAAGGAATTGTTCGGCGGCGAATTCCGGGCGGTCCATGGCGAGCCGGCCGGCGCGGGCCTCGCGCTCCAGCATTGCGGTGATTTGCTCGACCGCTTCGCCGCGGCTGCCTTCACGTGCGACGATGGCGGCCAGCTCGGGGAAGCGGTGGGCCTCGGCGAGCATCAACCGGCTGAGCGCCAGCGCCATTGGGGCGACGGACGCGTGTACGGCGAGCCGCGCAAGACGGCGTAGCACCTCGCTGAGGTCGCTCCCCACGAAAAGCGGCACGTCGGGCGGCGGCCTGATCCCTTGGATGATCCGGCGAAGAACGGCGTCGAACAGCGCCGCCTTGTCAGGGAAACGGTGATAGAACGTGCGCTTGGAAATCCTGGCGCGCTGCGCCACGGCCTCGATGCTGGTGGTCCCGTAGCCTTCGGCCAGGAACAGGTCAGCGGCGGCATCGAGGATGCGATCCTCGAGTAGGGCGGCCTGCTCGCGCGACGGCCTGCCGCCGCGCCGAACGGGCGCGGCGGCCGTGATGCCTTCGTCCTTGACGCCACGAGTGCTCAAGTCACGAACCCGGTTCAGGGCGCTGCCCCCGCCGTGCGCGGGTGGAGGCTGCCTGCTATCCTAGCCCCCCGGCCCTGGCTGGTAGTAGCCCGGCGGTGGCTGGTAGTAGCCCGGCGGCGGATAATAGGCAGGTGGCTGAGAATAGGCTGGCGGCGGCGGATAATAGGCAGGTGGCGGATAATAGGCCGGGGGCGGCGCATAGACCGGTGTCGCTAATGCCCGGAACGGGGCCGTAGCGACGATTGCCGCACCGGTCACCACCGCCGCCCCGAGCGCGAACGGCCACAAAAGGGGACCGCCGTGCCAGCGGGCAAAAGCCGAATTGACCGGTGCGGCGGCCAGACCGATCGACGCAACGCCGGCGATTGCCGCTTCTCTCAACCTGATCATGACGAACTCCCAAGGTGAGCCCGCCGATCCTATAGCACCGGGAAAAACTAAACGCAACCGTTGCGTAGCATTTTTTACGACATGCCGGGCCGCACGCCGCTACTCCTGGCCGGTCGCGTGACGCGACGATCTGCGCGATGGTCCAGAACGGCGCAGCCCACCAGCGGTCTCCGCCGAAAATGACTGCCTTCGGGCTCCGAAATCATAGTCCTCGATGGCTAGGTGGGGTCGCGATCAGACCAGCGGGTGGTCCGACGACGTTCTGCTTACGGTGCAGGATGCTCAGAGATCGGACATTCAGCGCCGGGCGAGGCTGCCAGGTGAGACGGATGAAGCGCGGGGCGGTATCTCCAAGTCCTTCTCGGCAGCGAGCCTTGCATCTGGGGCAAGGTCTGTGACTACGGTCGTGATCCATGTTGACAATCGACCACGGCCGACTGTCGTGCCGGGGCGCCCGTTTCCGGCTTCCCATGCTATGCCCCCATTCATGCCCCCCACCCTTCTGCTTCAGGACATCAGCCTAACCATCGGCACCACGCCTCTGCTGACCAACGCCGGTCTGGCGATTTCGCCCGGCGACCGGATCTGCCTGGTCGGGCGCAACGGCTCGGGGAAATCGACGCTGCTGCGGATCGCCGCCGGCCTGATCGCGCCCGACGCCGGCCGCCGCTTCGCCCAGCCCGGCGCCACCATCCGCTGGCTGCCGCAGGAACCCGATTTTTCCGCATTCGCCACCACCTTCGCCTATGTCGAGGCCGGCCTCGTCACCGACGCCGCGGCCGCCCGCCACCGCGCCCGCTA
>JASHVB010000224.1 GCA_030039695.1 Acetobacteraceae bacterium | reverse complement strand
TCCTGATGCAAATCTGTGTCCAGGGCGCATGGGGAGTCGTACCGGCTCATCTCAATGAGCTTTCGCCGGCGGAAATCCGCGCGACGTTCCCAGGTTTTGTTTATCAGCTCGGGAATTTCCTTGCCTCCTACAATGCGACGATCCAGGCCGCGATCGGTGCACATATGAACCACAATTACAGCTGGGCGCTTGCGGGTGTTGCAGGCACGGTCGCGGTGCTGATCGCGCTTCTCGTGGGCTTCGGGCCCGAGGCCCGCGACATTGGCATGAGAACCAGTAACCAGCGGCGCGAGGTGAGGCAGGCCGCGGACCAAATTCCGACCGCGGGCGGCGATGCCCGAACCGCGGATCAGAGCAGATCATCATCAGACGCAATCAGCTGATCGCACCCCGACACCGATCCGCGGCACGACGCACTGCAGCGTCATATTCGGTGCGGCCAATGCCGTCGGAATGCAGTGATGCCGCTGGCCGGCAGTGCGGAACGCTTCCGGGCGGGCGCGCGCCTCGCCGCGGCCGCCCGGTGTGCGCGCTGCGCCAGCTGCCGGGGCACGCCGAAGCAGGTGACGTTGCCCAAAGTGGGGGACTCTGTCGCGTCACGAGCGTCAGGCAACTCAGGCTGCAAAAGCCCTAGCCACCGTCACCAAGATTGCGGAACGCCCCTCCAAACGACAGCGTGATATGGGCGCTACGAACCGGGCGATGATCTAGGTCACTTCGCGGTTACCGCCCGTTCGTGGTTGTGAACCAACCCTTCGTCATCGCCTAGACGGACGTCCGCTGAGCGCCGCGCGTCATGGAACTGTGCCGCCTCCGTGCTGCCAGCGAACGCGGTGGTGGACGACTTGCCACCGGACACCACGGTTGCCACCAAATCAAAATAGCCGACGCCAACCTCGCGCTGATGGCGCGTTGCCGTATAGCCTTCGGCTTCGGCAGCGAACTCCGCCTGTTGCAGCTCGGCGTAGGCGGCCATACCGCGCGCTTTGTAGCCACGCGCCAAGTCGAACATCGAGAGATTCAGGCTGTGGAAACCCGCCAGGGTGACGAACTGGAATTTGTAGCCCATAGATCCGATGTCGCGCTGGAAACTCGCAATGCGTTTGGGCGATAGTTTCTTCTGCCAATTGAAGCTGGGCGAACAGTTATAGGCGAGCATCTTACCGGGGAAGCGTCGGTGAATTGCGTTGGCGAATTGCTCAGCCTCCTCGAGGTTCGGCTCGCTTGTTTCCCACCAAAGCAGGTCGGCATACGGCGCGAACGCCAAACTGCGCGCGATCGCGTACTCGACACCAAGCGTGGGCTTGATGCGGAAGAACCCTTCCGCAGTGCGTTCTCCATTGATGAACGGGTGGTCGCGCTCATCAATATCACTGGTCAGCAATTGCGCCGAATGGGCATCAGTGCGGCAGAGCAGCACGGTGGCGACGCTCTCGACGTCTGCGGCAAGACGCGCGGCGTTCAGTGTGCGAATATGCTGTGCGATCGGCACCAGAACCTTGCCGCCAAGATGTCCACATTTCTTCTCAGAGGCAAGCTGGTCCTCGAAATGCACGCCAGCGGCACCGGCCTCGATCATTGCCTTCATTAGCTCGAATGCGTTGAGCGCACCGCCGAACCCCGCTTCCGCGTCAGCGACGATGGGTGCCATCCAATCGGTGCCGTGATCGCCCTCGGCCTTTGCGATCAGATCTGCGCGCCGCAGCGCCTTGTTGATCCGCCGCACGACATCGGGCACTGAATCGACGGGATAGAGCGATTGATCGGGATACATTTCACCGGCGGTATTGGCGTCGGCCGCGACCTGCCAGCCGGACAGGTAGATCGCTTGCAGACCCGCCTTGACCTGCTGAACGGCCTGGTTGCCGGTGAGTGCGCCAAGTGTTGGCACATAGGGCGCGGTCTTGAGCAACTGCCAGAGCCGTGTCGCGCCCATCTCCGCCAACGTGTGACGGATCCGGAAGTGGCCGACCAGGCGCTCAACATCTTGATGCGTGTAGTCGCGACGAATGCCGTCGAAACGTTCTGGATCAGGGATGAGATGCATCTTGCATGCTCCTCTGTTTGGAGTTCGGATGCGTCAAGAATTGACATTGCCCACGCGAAGTGCACCTGGAATCTCCGATAGCTCGGTGAAATGCCGTGTACGCCTTCACTGCCAACACGAGAGATTTGTAAAGGATGTGAAAATGGCGCGCCCGCTGATCGGCCGCACGATTAGGCGGCTTCGCGCGGATCGTCGGCTGACCCAGCAAGCGTTGGCAGTCCAGCTCGGCATTTCCTCCAGCTACCTGAACCTGATCGAGCACGATCAGCGCACGGTTACGGCCTCGCTGTTGATCAAGCTCGGCGAGGCACTTCAGGTGGACCTCGCCACACTGTCCGGCCGAGCCGAAAGGCAACTGGAGGTCGCGCTGCGCGAGGCTTTTTCGGATCCATTGCTATCCGCCGATGCGGTGCCCGAGACGGAGGTTGCTGAATTGGTAGCGGTGGCGCCGAACGCCGCCCGCTCGGTGCTGGCGCTCTACCGCGCCTTGCGGGTCGCGCGCGAGGACGCCGGTGGCATCGCGTTGCCATCCGGTCGCCGCATGGTG
This sequence comes from Acetobacteraceae bacterium, assembly GCA_030039695.1. The sequence continues at coordinate 761 of JASHVB010000224.1, read as the reverse complement.
TTACCCAACGAGGAGGCGCGCGATTTGTTCGACGAGCGGGGCAACTATTTCCCTGAGCTTGAGCGCGCGGCCGAACGGATCGCTGCGGAGCTGGACGTCACGCCAGCAAACATGAATCATGCCATCGCCGAGCGGCTGCGGCGCAAACACGGCCTGGCGGTGAGCGTGCTGCCTCTGGACGGCGCGCTTCGGCGCTACGATGCGGCGGCCCGGACACTTGCGTTGTCTGAGAGCTTGCCGCGCGAAAGCCGGGGCTTCCACATGGCGTTCCAGCTCGCCTTGCTGGAAGGGCGCGATACAATCGAATCGGTGCTAACGGATGCTGCTCCCTCCTCAGCGGAGGCTGCGATGTTGATCCGTATTGGACTGTTGAACTATGTCGCCGGTGCACTGCTGATGCCTTATGCGGCGTTCCTCGATGCTGCACGTACGCTGCGCCATGACCTGGAAGCGCTGGCGGCCCGATTCGGTGTCTCGTTCGAGCAGGCTTGCCACCGGCTCTCCACGTTACAGCGGCCTGGGGCGCGCGGTGTGCCATTCTTCTTTGTACGGGTCGATCCAGCCGGCAATGTGTCAAAGCGCTTTTCGGCCGCGGGATTTCCGTTCGCGCGCTACGGTGGATCGTGTCCGCGCTGGGTGGTGCACACTGCATTCTCGCAGCCCGGCGTGGTGCAAGTGCAGGTCGCCGAGTTGCCGGACGGCGCCACATTTCTGTGCTTTGCTCACACAGTGACTAGGTCTGCCCGCAGTTGGACCGAGCC
>JASHVB010000223.1 GCA_030039695.1 Acetobacteraceae bacterium | reverse complement strand
TCGACGCAGGCCAGCTCAAAGTCGCCGCTTGATCGCCCCCAACTCGGTTCCACTCCCACGGCGTTGTCCAATGACGGGGTTAAACCCAAAGAGGGCGTTCGACGGCGCGGCGGCAGATTTCGATAGCTGACAGTCGGATCGAAATGAAATCGAGGCTAGAAGTTCCATGGGCAGATGAGTTCAACCCCGTCGAGGTGAAGCGCGCTTTGATCACGAGTAGACGCACGCGTTGAAACGACCCATCGCGGTCGGCGCTGGCCGTTCCAAGGCCTCTCGAGCAGGCATGCACAGCCCGGCTGCTGCCACGTGCACAGATCGGGACTTGTGCAGTGGCATTACAGGCACCTCGACATCGACTCACCCCCAACCGATGCTAATTGAGGAGCGGCCCTAATTTCTGGATTCTGAGACGACGATCCGGAGGGCAATGTCCGCGGAACGGCCGGCTGCGTCTAGTACGCTCACGTGGAAAAATCCGGGACCAGGCGGCATCCATTCGGTCTCGCGCAGCGCTGGCGTGGAAGCTATCGGCGTGCCGTCCACCAGGAAGTGCAGCGGCCGTTGACCGCCCACTGCGCGCAGCATGATGGCGTGCCCGGCCTCCAGCGTTGTTGCCGAGGGCGGGGATATGATGCGCAGCGGATCGAGCTCCGGCACCACGGCGAAAGAGGCTGACACCACGGGCGACGGCATGACGCGTGGCGCTGCTGGCAGCAGACCAAAGACGCGCATTAGTACCGGCACGGCGGTATCTGCCGCCGCCTCACCTGGACGAGCTGAACCGTCGGGGCGTCCAATCCAGACCGCAACCGCGTGTTCGCGATCGAAACCTATTGCCCAACTGTCGCGATTTCCTGCGCTAGTTCCGGTCTTCCAGGCAATGCCATCAGGACCGCGGCTGGGGAACGGACGCGTCAGGATCGCTGCTACTTCTTCCGCCGCAGCCGGCGACAGCAGCATGTAGGCTCCGCCCTCTTCATCGCCAGTGAAGCGAAGCGGTGCCACGCGTCCATCGGTCGCCAGGGCACAGTAGAGCGCGAGCAGATGGCCCAGCGTGATCCCGGCGCCACCCAGTATCACCGGCAACGATCCCGTCTCACGCGGCGGCAGCAAGAGCCCGCTGCGGGTCAGCTGTGCGACGAAACGATCCGGCCCGTAACGGGCCAGCAGCGTCACGGCGGGCAAGTTGAGAGAGCGCTGCAGCGCTTCAGCTGCGGTAACGCGGCCGGAGAAGTGGTGCGAGAAGTTTTCAGGGGCATAGCCCATGAACTGTTGCGGTGCGTCCGGCAGCAATGTGCGGGCGCCAGCGAGCCCATCCTCAAAGGTCAGCGCATAAAGAAATGGTTTCAGCGCCGAGCCTGGCGACCGCACCGTGCGCGTCAGGTCGAGTGCGCCTGCTCGATCAGCATTGCCGACGTCGTTGGGAAAAGCCGCGAGTATCGCGCGCGTACGGAGATCGGCGACCAGCACCCCGAGCGACACGCGGGGAGGCAGATGTTCCAGTTCGTCCTCGGCCAGCTCGTTCAAAGCTCGCTGCAACGGCCGCTGCAAGGTTGTGTCAACATTGCCGCCACGGCGTGAAAACAGGAGCGGCACGTCATCGGGCATCGGCAGTCGGTGCGCAGGCACTGGTTCAGCGAGGGCTGCCCCGGCTTGCACCGCATTGAGCAGTCGCTGCCGCTCGGCGAGCATGATGATGCGGTCGCGTACCCGGCGCGCCGCAGCAGGAGACCGGTCGGGGCGCAATGCCTCGGGCCGTCGCGGCAGAGCGATCAGCAGCGCAGCCTGTGCGGGATCGAGTTCGCGCGCGGGCTCGCCGAAATAGGCGCGCGAGGCCGCCTCAACCCCCACGAGATTGCCCCCGAACGGCGCAAGCGACAGCCACATCGAGAGGATCTCGCGCTTGTCGAATCGTTCGCTCAATTGCAATGCGCGCAAACACTCGATCAGCTTTGCAGAGAGCGTGCGCGGCTCCGGGCGCAGCAGTCGCGCCACCTGCATGGTGATGGTGGAACCGCCGGAGACGACATGATCTGCCCGAACCGCCTGCCACACCGCGCGCAGCGCCGCCAGCGGATCGACGCCCGGAAAGTCATAGAAGCGGCGATCCTCCACTGCGACCAGTAACTGCACGAAGAACGGAGAAACGTCCCGAACCGGCGTGGTCAAACGCCAAACGCCATCCTTTGTCGCGCGCAGCGCGAGGACCTGGCCCTGCGCGTCGCGCACCACGCCACCCGGCGCCGAAAGCCGGGTGAGGTCCGGTGGAAACGCGCGGTCAAGCGCTGTCAACGCTCCAGCCAGCAACGTGAGCGCCGCCAGCGAGGTTGCAATGCGCTTCACGGCGGGAGCACGTCGAGGCGAACGGTCCGCTGACGCGCATAGATCGCCGGGCGGTACATATCGGCGAACTCGACGCCGGGGTACTCGTAGTTCCCCGGAGTGACCGCGCGCAGCATCACCGCAATGCGGAAATTCTCGTGGTCAGGGTCGAGACCGATGGCGGCTGCAAAGCGGTCGTCGGCTGCCAGCTGCGCTTGCGTCGTGGTGAGCTCGCCGAGCCAATGCATCCCATCGACCTTGCCGCCGCTGAATCGCCCGGCGATCTCCCACCCGGCCGGCAGTCCTGCCATCGCAATAGCCTGGTGCGCTTCGTTGTCGTCGGCACCACCATCGATCACCATGATGAACACGCTGTTCTGCGTGAGCTTGCCAGGATCGATCGTGCTGCCATCGAGACTGTAGAACAATCGCCGTACGTGCATGAGATGCCGCGACGCAGGTGGCGGTGCTTTTGGAATGCCGCTCAGCGAGACCGTCCACCACGCTGGGTCCCGCCCGGAATTGTGCAGTGTGACGGCCCCGCTCATGGACCGCGACACGTACGCCGCACTCTGAATAGCGCTCCCCCCGATGCTAATCGAGAGCGGGGATGTCTCGGTGCGAAGAGCCGCACCAGCGGCAGCGAGCCACGCCTGCTCCTGCGTGTTGAGCGCTGTCGGGTCAAGATCGGCGCCTGGCAGCAATGCAGCGAGACGCGTTGGAGGCACGACGTGCAGCCCA
>JASHVB010000222.1 GCA_030039695.1 Acetobacteraceae bacterium | reverse complement strand
CCAGGAGGCTGCGCGCATTCTCGGCGGCGACGCGCTCTGGAGGTTGTTCTCCGGCCGCGGCGCGGGACGGTTCCGGTTGGTCGAAGAATAATCGCGGCGCTATTGTCGCTTTTGCTCTGGCGCAAATTGCTTGGCCCCCTTCCTTTTAGGCGCTTCGTTGCGTTTGAGGGCGGCGGGATGGTCAGCTTCCTGAGTTTCGCGGCGCTGTTCCAAGCTCGATGCGGCGGTGGTGCATTGCTGCTCGAGCGCTCGCTGTGATGCAGGGCGGCGACGGGCGCGATCCCCCGACATCTCTGTTCCGGACGAGAGCGCTCGTGCGACCAGTCCAGCCTTATGTAGCGGTTGCCACTCCGGTCGGGTTGCATCGGAGCTCTCGATTCCTACGATTGTGAGAGGGAAAGTGAAACACTGATCGCGAGCGTCTGCGCGCGCCGAGGACACCTCATACTGGGCTTACAGGATTTCCAGCGTAGAGCCGAAATCTATCGCTCTGCTGTCACTGATACAGAAATGAAACTACGGGCACTACGCGTGTTTGTCCGTCCCTATAAACCACAGACGGGCTCTCGACATTTCACACCACGCGAGTCTGCCCGTCAATATTAGGACGCGAAGTGCTACCCGGAGCACGAAATACCCACCCCAGATGACGTCGTGATCTTCGCGATGCGACGGCAGGGGTTGGACGTTGCCAACGCCGCCCTGCGTAAGTCCATGGGGCGCCACGTTGTCGAAGTGCAGCGCCGGATTCAGTGGCTAGGTGGGTCTGCCTAACCGATCTTCGCCAATTCGCCCTGAATAAGTCCGATTTCCGGGCTTGGCCTCCGGACAGGCGGTTGATATTATGAGCGTCCGCCGTAGAGCATCGTTTAGAAATGCTCGTAGTGCCCACCAACTATGTTGGTATGACTGCGGATTTTCGGTTGATCGATGGCCATCATGTTCTTGCGATGGAAGACGCGAAATAAGGATGTCAAGCAACATCGATATTCAAATTTTGTGGCGAATAGGCGCGTCGCCCCTGGCCGCGTGGTGCATCGGCAGTCCTTTATCTCGACGAGATCACCACTTCGCAAAAGCTGGCCTGGCGCAAGTCGATCGCGGGGCCTCGACGAGAGTGCGAACCAGCCTCGGAGGCTGGTACTATTCTCCGCGGACGCTGCGAGGGCGAACTCGCCGATGAGCCGATCGTCGGGCTGCGGCTGTCGGCGATGGGGAGGTCCTCGTCGCCTGTCGGCTTCCCTCACCCAGCAGCCAATGGCCTTTGCGTCGGGAGTGGTTCCAGCGGACCGCGCTCGCCGATCTGCGCGGCGCCGGTCTCGGCTTGCCGGAAAGCTCCAACCTGTATCGCTCCCATAATCGGCACATCGCCCACATGCGGGCGGTGTTTGATTATGTGGTCGGCCGCTGGCGCGACATGTTCGATGCGAGTTTCGATGTCCTGCTGTACGATTTAGTCAGCGTCTATCTCGAGGCCGACCCACGTTTTCCGAAAGCGGACGGGCAACGCATGCTGGCTACCGTAAGCTATGGGGTGAGCAGCTGTGCGGCTATGCAGTTTCCGCAGGCGCCAGCAGGGACCTGCTGATACTCGGTCGAGGCTCCGGCGCGCCGCCTCCGCAGTACGGGTCGCGTGAGCGGCGCAGCGTCGTCGATGGGGTCTCGGCAAACAGGCTGCGGTAGGCCGAGGCGAACCGACCCAATTCCCAGAACCCGAAACGCATCGCCACGTCGGTGACACTCATCTTGTCCGGATCGGCGTCGACCAGGGCGCGACGCGCCAGGTTCATGCGGCGCAGGCGCAGATACCGGTTGGGACCCATGCCGTAATACTCGCGACAGCAGTATTCCATCGTGCGCGCCGATACTCCGATCGCCGCACAGATGTCGGACAGATACAGCGGTTCCACTGGCATGCGGGCCAGCGTCGCTTCGAAGCGGTCGATGATCTGACGATGCCGCCGCTCGCCGGCCGACATCGGTGGCTCGACCGCACCCGCCACACAGGTGGCCATGGCGTTCACCAGCGCCCGCTCCAGGCCGGATGCAACGTGCTGATCGGCCAGGACCTGCGGGTCCGACCCGGCAAGTTCGAGCGTCGTGACATGGAGATAGCGCAATTGCTGGAGCGACGCGGAGACCGTATAGAAATGCCCGCCGGTTCCCGGCGCCGGGGCCCGCTCCTTGCCGGTCAGCGTCCACACCGCCTCGGTGAAATCCTCGGCCGGCAACGAGATCGTGCACCATGTGAACGGACCATTCACGTGCTGCGAATACGCGTGCCCTGGACCGTGCACCGACATGGCGTTGCTGGCGTCCCGCACACCCGCTAATGGTGAACCCCTCACGACGTGGGCCAGAAACGACACAATGACCCGATTGTTGGCCGAGACGGTATGAGCCACCCGGGGACAATTCTCAGTTCCGAGCTGGAGATGCAACTTTTTAAGCGTGAAATATGTGAGCGTGGCGCGGAAGGTGCATAGGCTGCCCAACGAAAGCATATCCATCGTGTGGTGTTGGATCGATGCCGCGAACTCGTCGGGGTCGGTGAATCGCATTGTCGTGCGGCGCGGTGCAGCAGGTATGGGTGCGCGCCTGCACTGCCATGGATCTGTGAGCTTCGCCACAGCACTTCTCCCCACGTGCGAGCCGTGGGTAGCCCAGCAGGACAACGGCCGCATTGTTGCGTAACAGAAACGCCGGCAATACGTCACTGAGCTTTTTTTCTTCGACCGTGAGTCACCTGCTTCAGGCTGCCCGGTAGCTCTTGATGGTGCTAATGAAGCAATATCCCAGGTACGATACTATGCAGAATGCGCAAGGATTCGGCAACTACGGGGTCCGGCAAGGTGCGGCCCCGGTTAGAGGCGCCTTATGTCCCACGTCAACGGTCATGACGGCCCCCGGCTCTTGCTTCTTCCCGAATCCCTGCCAACGATGCCCACACCGGCACGATGGTGCGTTTCATCGAAGCGTTCGCCGATGGGTTGGACGCGGCAGACGCGGGTTTTCCGCGTGCCGAGCCGAGGAGGGTGGCCATCTCGGTTATCGGGCAGCCGATCTGCTGAAGTTACCTGAACCATAGCGGCCCCGCTACCGCCCGGAAGTCGAGACAGATCGCAACATCTGGGTTGCCTGGCTGTCGCGTCATCGCAAGGTCGACCTCAAAACCATCGCCGATCTCCACCGCGACAACGGCGAGGCTTTCGGTCCTGTGTTTCTTCAGTCGTCGTGTTGTCCAAGCAGTCGGAGCTGTTCGGTCGCCAGCTGCTAACGGTGGATGGCACGCGGATTAGGGTTGTCAAAAACGAGGATGGCAAAATCACCCCTGCATCGAGGGGTGAGTTTCGTCACATGCAATCTAACCTCGTGCCTCGTAGACCGGGGTGGTGCTGACTTTCTTCTTTCTTCCTATCGTCGCGGGGCGAACCTCGAAACGCGTGGCCACCGGCCTTGCGACACGGTAGCTGCACGAAGCTGATGATACAGTCCCTCTACAGTTATCGAGACGGCGCGATAGAGCGCGGGCGATGGAACCAACGCTCGCGAACTCTGCACAGGCGTTGCCACGGGAAGCCCCATAACCTGCGCACCGATAACGGACGTCGTTTACGATTGAAATACGCCAAGCCTTATGTCGGCTGAATGGAGAAACCATGCGCATGCACCGAAGCATCTACGTTCTGGTGTTGACGGCCGCAACGGGCGTCTTCGCGCTGCCCATTGTTGCGCAGCAGCAGGTAGTCTTGGCGCGGCAGACAACCGACAGTGGTTCGAAGCATTTGTCGCCCGCCGTGTTGCAGAAGATCGTCGCGCCGATTGCGCTGCATCCCGACGACCTGCTCTCCGTGGTGCTTCCCGTATCAATCGAACGCTTGCAGCTGGCGGAACCGCAGCGATTTCTCGATCAGCACAAGACGCATCCGTCGGCGAAGCCGCCATGGGACCGGGATCCGTCGGTTGTCGCCTTGCTAAACTAGGCCGATGTCCTCGACGCGATCCAGGATTTTCGCAAGAAGGCGTATGACGCGGGCAATCTGAAATCGGAGACGAAGCAGAAGAGGCAGATGAAGCAATAGTCGATTGTGGTACAGTCCGCCAATCCGCAGGTCATCTGTGTGCCGCAATACGATCCGCAAGTTATCGAAGCGCCGGTCGCAGTGGGAGTGCCGGCCTATGCGTACTCACCGCTTTATCCGTACTACGCCAACCCTGCGGCAACGTTCGCGCCGTCGAGCGAAGCGCACGACAAATAACTCCAAGAAAGTACGCCACACAGAGGTACCGAACGCGTTTTTATGTGGTGGCGGGTTTTGCATAGCCGCCAAGTGGTGTCCCAAACCTGCAATCGCCTCGGATAGAGGTCACCACGTTCTCTCTCGGAGAATCCCGCTGCAGTCAACAACTCAACCGCCACTGAGATGCGGCAGATCCCAGAGGCGCTCGCAATCAGCCGGGCGGAGCACAAAGCCGCCGGCAAATGTCCACACCCCATGGACCTCCGCACCGAGTACACGCCGCTGATCTGCCTGTTCCCAGCCACCCGTCGTACGCTTGCGCCGTGTCGCAGCGAACGTGCGGTTGAGAAAGGCTTCGACGATCCGTGGAGTCCGGCAGACAGCGCGATCCCTACCGTGGTCGTGGAAGACGCCGCGATCATGCAGATAATGGATCGAGGCAACCGCAACCGCACCGACAAATCTACACCACCGTCCCATCGGTCGTTAGGCCAGCATTAGACCGGAGGCGTTTTGGGGTTGCGACCGAATCACCCGATCCCTGTCGGCGCGTGGGCCGGTGGTCAGTGTGACCTTCAGATCGTGATCCACCGAATCTCGCCACGCCGTAGTCATCTTGCGAAAATTGCATAGCGCGTATCACCTCGCCGCCCT
>JASHVB010000221.1 GCA_030039695.1 Acetobacteraceae bacterium | reverse complement strand
GCCGGCGTGCGCGCACCGATCACGCCAAGCGCGGCCATGGCGACGACCGCCATCGGCAGACGACCCATCCGGTTGCGCCACGTCATGGTCAAGACCCCTCACAGACTAGCCCACCCGTATCTGTTCCTTGGACGGCATTCCGACAATGGGTGCACCGCGGGATCATTCACACCGTCAGGGGGCCGGGGCGTTGGCGGGCCGGCGCAATCTCGTCAGAGCCGCGGGGTTTCACCGGTCAGTTCCCGGGCCATCGGCGCCGACGAACCGGGCGCGAGCCTGGCCCGGTTCATCAACGTCACGACGTGCCAACCCTGCCGCTGCTATGCCGGCCGAATGCCCTGAATAAGGCATCGGCAATGGGGTTTCCGGATTTCGGCCAGACCGCCAGTGGACGTGGCGAGAGGCGTCAGGCGGCGAGCTTCGTCACCTCGCCACGAGCCGCCTCGATCGCTTTCTCGCGGGCGTCGGTCCCCAGTGCCACGCCCTCGGCGCGGACGAAGCTGACGTCGGTGATCCCGAAAAAACCGAAAATGGCACGCAGGTAGCTCTCCTGGTGGTCGAGCCCGGCACGGGGCGTCTCCGGGCCGTAGAAACCGCCGCGCGCGGAGGCAACGATCACCTTCTTGCCGCCGGCCAGGCCCTGCGGCCCCTCCGGGGTGTAGCGGAAGGTCTTCCCCGCGACCGCGAGCCGATCGATCCACGCCTTGAGCTGCGACGGGACGCTGAAGTTGTACATCGGCGCTCCAACCACGACGATGTCGGAGGCAAGGAACTCGTCGAGCATCGCCGCGCCGAGCGCGATCTCCTTTTCGATCACGGCGTCGGCTGGCACGGCGCCTTGCGCCGCGGCGAGATGCGCCCCGTTCAGATGGCCGATCGGGGCGGCAGCCAGATCCCGGTAGGAGACCTCGAGGCCAGGATGGAGTGCCCTCTGGGCCGCGGCGATCTCGGCGGAGAGCGTGCGGCTCACCGAACCCTGGCCGAGAATGCTGGAATCGACATGCAGTAGCTTCATTGTCAGTCTCCGTGCGGCAAACAATCAGTTCGGCGGGGCCAAACGTGTCACCCGCGATGGCGCACAGATGCGTTCTCCCCGCCTAACGCGGTAGCCAATATTTTTCGATACGAACCATCGATCTGATCGATATGTGTTGGATGGCGTATCCCTCGACCAGCCCCGGACCACGATCGCCGCCGCTGACCCAGGCCGCCGCGTCGCGGCGGGCCGTCGCCCGGCGCGCGCGGTGGGTGGTGAGCCAGACGGTGGCAAACCTTGCCAGTCAGCCCGGTGCGGACCCCTCAGAGCGGGATGGACGCGGGGGTCGCGCGGGAGGCAGAGCTTTTTCGGGAGGCGGTGCGCGCCCGATTCGGCGATGACGCCATGCTTGCAACGGTACGCCACCGCGGCCCGCCTGTCGTGGTCGTATGGCAAAGCGCAGCGCGTCTCCCAGACGGATCGCCGCGATCCGGTGGAATGCAGTCAGCCAACTGGCGATTCAGAAATGCCGGCTCACTGGACGCACCGCTGACGGGCTTTCCCTCGTCAGCTGAAGTTCCTCTGTTTCATGATGAATGCTCAGACTCTCACCGGCGCGCAGCGTGTACTCCACTCGTTCGCTGGAAATTTCGACTTCCAGCACCCGGCCCCGGTATGTCACGGGAAACCGCAGTATGGCGCCGTCTTCCGGCGCCCGACGCGGCCAAAACGACAACGCGCCATCATCATCCCGCATGCCGCCAAGCCCGTAGGCAAGCATCATCCAAGTTCCCCCCATAGACGCAATGTGGCACCCATCCTTGACGTTCCCTCCGACGTCCGCGAGATCCATCAGTAGCGCCGCCATCCCATACCTGATCGCTTTGTCCGCATCACCAACTTGCGCAGCGACTATCGCTTCGACGCATGAGGAGAGTGATGAATCACCTGTTGTCAATGGATCGTAGAAATAGAAATTACGTCTTTTGTCCTCGACGGAAAACATGTTGCCCAGCAAAAACATCGCCAATATCACGTCTGCCTGCTTGATTACCTGCTTTCGATAGATATTGAGCGGATGATAAAATAGCAGCAGAGGATATCTTTCATTCGGCGTACCATCAAAATCCCATGGCTCTCTGTCCAGGAAACTATCATCCTGCGGGATGATCTTTCGATGTTCGTCATACGGAACGTACATGAGGTCGGCAGCGCGTGTCCATTCCTCTACTTCCGACTGCTCAAGAGCCGTATTGTCAACGAGTGTGTCGTAAGCCTCCGGGTTTGCTGTCCGAAGGACCTCCACGGTCCTGGCTGCGTAGCGAAGATTTTCCCTTGCCATCAGATTGGTGAACGCGTTGTTGTTCACCACCGTATTGTATTCGTCAGGGCCAGTGACCGAGTTGATACAAAACCTTCCCCCTTTTGCACCGGAATAGAAGCCGAGATCTCGCCACAGGCGCGCGGTCTCGACCAGCATCTCTGCGCCATAGTTCCACAGAAAGGGCTCATCTCCGGTGGCCAATACGTACTTACGAAGCGCATACATGATGTCGGCGTTGATATGATATTGCGCGGTGCCCGCTGCGTAATATGCCGAGGCTTCTTCTCCGTTGATTGTTCGCCACGGGAACATCGCGCCTGGATGTCCCAGTTCTTTGGCGCGTGCTCTCGCTTGCGGTAACATCCTGTAGCGGAACATCAAGAGGTTCCTGGCGATCGCTGGCGAGGTATAGATCAGAAACGGCAGCAGATAGATTTCGGTATCCCAAAAGTAGTGCCCCTCATACGCTTGCCCTGTGAGACCCTTTGCCGGCACGCCCGTGTGTTCCGCACGGGCGGAGGCTTGCAGGATCTGAAACAGGTTGAAGCGGATGGCCTGCTGAATCTCCACAGTCGTCCGTCTTACCCGCTCCTCTCCGATGCCTCTGACGCGGACATCGCTCCGGCGCCAGAACTCATCCATATAGCGTTCCTGCTCCGTGAGCAGATGCTGAAACCCTTGGGCCATTGCGCGATCGATCGTCAACTCGACACGTCCACACAGCTCATTGGCCGATACTCTCCGCGAAGTGTGGTAGACCATGAATTTGGTGAGGTGGATCGGCTTGCCGGAACGTGCCTCGACCGTGAAGACAACCTGACCGAAGTCAGGCTGCTGAACGACTTTGCTGGCATGCGAGCACGTCGTCTCCAGCCGATGGTCGGTGCCACAGGCTACCATCAAGTGGTTTTTTTCGGTCGCATGGCAGAGCACGATCCGGCGGTCTCTGCTGTAGCTGGTCTGGGAATGCAGGACCCGGCCGGCAAAGGCTCTGGTCTGCCGCGGATCGGTCAGATCGGCCGGGGCCGTCGGCTCGTTGGTCGCCATCTCCGAAGCAATCACAACGAAGGCGTCCGCGTTGAGGACGGTGATGTCATAGGAAATGGCAGCCACGTGCCGGCTGGTGAAGGAGATCAGGCGGCGGGACCGGATCAGGACCTGTTTGCCTCCTGGCGTCTCCCAGAGAATCTCCCGGTCGAGCGTTCCGGCTTTCATGTTGAGCCGCCGGTCGAACGCCAGAAGCGTTGCATTGGGCAGCCAGAACGGCTCGTCATCCACGAAAAGCTTGATGATCTTGCTATCCGTCTGGTTGACGATGGTTTGGCCGGTCTCCGCGAAGCCGTACGCCTGTTCTCCGTAAACGATCGGCCACATCGCATAGAACCCGTTGATCAGAGTACTGTTCTCTGCGTTGGGACCACCTTCCTCAGGACATCCCCTCATGCCCAGGTAGCCGTTGCCGAGCGCCATGATGGTTTCCATCTGGGCCAGGAATTCCGGATGAAACCGCCGTTCCACCACGTTCCACTCGTCGGCAGGATAGTCACGCGATGGCGGCCTGAGACGTTCGTGATGGAGCATTGCGATGACCTTCCCGAAGCAGCTTGGCTTGTCGATCAGGCAACGAATTCACCGGGATCGTTCACTCACCGAACACGCAGCCCAGAGCAAATCACAAGCTCGAATGCCGATCAGTCCCGCTCTGCTGGCGGGTACCTGGCTCACGGGCTCCCCGAGCCCTCCAACACCTGGCCAAAACAGAAGTCGCCGGTCCGGCCGCGCACGCCGATCCGGCCCCGCTCGTCTCGCGGCTTGACAGCGCGCGTCAGGTGATCGAGAGCGAGCGAGCGCAGTCAGCGCTTGTGCGCGATTGCGCTGATGCGTTCTTTGGGGCTCCGCGCCGATGTCGCTGGCAGCACGCGCCGCGCATTTCGCGCGTGCGGGTGTCGAGCAGGCAGCCGACCTCATGCGCGGCCGGTGGCGCGCCGCACGCGGCACGCGGACCGGCGAGCGGCCAGCGATGGGCACCGGCGGCTCGGTATTGGGCGTGTCGAACAGGCCCGGGAGGCAGCGGCGCGGCGCGGATGCCGAGCGGATGTTGCCGCGCTGGCACAGCGGCGTGGGGCTGCGGGTGATCGAGCGCGCCGCGCGTCCCGAGCATGCCGTCGCCGAAGGCGAAACCCGATCAGACGGCGCTCACGGTCGACACGCTGTCATCATCATGGTTCAGAACCCGTGCCGCCCCGGACCTCTGTTGGAGAGCCTGAAGCATCCGGGGCGTCCCCGGTGGTCGGAAGTTGGCTCAATGTGCCGCCGGCGAGCGCGGCCATGTCGATGCGATCCAGACGGGTGACGACCAGGTCAGCTCCGGCATCGCGCAACAGTTCTTCGTCGCCGAGCCGTGCGATGCCAAGCGCCGCCATCCCGGCGTTGCGGGCCGCATGAATGCCCGCCGGTGCGTCCTCGACCACGAGGCATTGCGCCGGTAGGACGCTCAGCGCCTCGGCAGCGAGCAGAAAGAGCGCGGGATCGGGCTTGCCGCGCGGCACCTCGCGGCCACTCAGGTCGGCATCGAACAGGGACAGCAGCGCGCGCCCATCCGGGAGATTCACATGGCGCAGCATCGCCGCGGCATTGCGCGACGAGGAGGCGAGCGCGAGCTTGAGCCCCGCCCCGTGCAGGGCCATGGCAAAACCCACCGCATCGGGAAACGCCTCGAAACTGCCCTCCTCGATCAGCCTGTCGATGAGCGATTGCTTCACGGCGGCGTACTCAGCAGCGCGCGCGGCGGCCGCAGGCCCGCCGAGCTCCGCCAACGCGGCGCGGGCCCCTTCGAGCCGTGGCTTGCCCGCGACGAATGCCTGATAGAACACCGTGGTGAAGCCCGCCGGCTCAGCGAAGCCGGTCAGTGCCTCGCGCCATGCGTGCTCGTGCGGCGAGTCCACGAGCACACCATCCACATCGAAAATTGCTGCCAATAGCGCCCGGGCCATATCGCTCCCCCCACGCGGCAAGCGGCACGCCGGCCGATGCTAGATGTTGTCAGCCTCGGTCGATTGGACCGCTCGGGTTGCCACTCCCCCTCGCCATGACCAGCCCGCGATCTCGGGCATGTCCTCGCCATAGCGGTTGATGTACTCCTTGTGGTCGATGAGCTTGTTCTGAATTGCCTGCTTGGCATAGGCCGCTCGCACGGCGAGATGCGGCACGCGATCGATCGCGTCAGCGACCAGGTGAAAGCGGTCGAGTTGGTTCAGCACGCACATATCAAACGGGGTGGTCGTGGTGCCTTCCTCTTTGTAGCCGCGGACATGCAGGTTCGCATGGCCGTGCCGCCGATAGGTCAAGCGGTGGATCAGCCACGGATAACCGTGGAAGGCAAAGATGATCGGCTTGTCCGTTGTGAACAGCGCATCGAAGTCGTTGTCCGGCAGGCCGTTCGGATGTTCGCTCGATGGCTGCAGCTTCATCAGATTGACGATGTTGATAACCCGGACTTTCAAATCCGGTGCATAGCCCCTGAGGAGTTCGACCGCAGCAAGCGTCTCAAGCGTCGGCACGTCCCCGCAGCACGCCATGACGATGTCCGGCTCGCCTCCTCGGTCGCTGCTGGCCCATTCCCAGATGCTGAGGCCAGCCGTGCAGTGCCTGACTGCTTCGTCCATGGTCAGCCACTGCGGTGCCGGCTGCTTGCCGGCGACAACGACATTCACGTAGTTGCGGCT